>JAZFXQ010000065.1:0-10193 GCA_036448795.1 Candidatus Margulisiibacteriota bacterium
AATTTATATTTGATGGTGGGAAAAACATGCGGGCCGATGTCGATCTGATATTTGGGTGAGTAGAATAATTTCATTGCATTGCGCCTTTTAATAGGGCTGTTTCTATTATATCACTTATACAAATCAACCAAAAATCTGAAATCTTGGCTTGTTTTTGACGACAATAACGTAGATATGAGTAAACTCAAAATCAAAACCTTGAATCTATTTACATATGCTAGCGGATTACCCGGAAGGCTGAAAGCTTTTCTTGAAGCCACAACTGTCTTCAATTTTCCGCAAAGACTGTTAAGGGCTGGCAAAGCTCAAAATCTGCCCGTGGCAATCCACTATGGTTCAGCCCCCAATGGCGCAAATCTTTACAAAGCGTCTGCGGAAATCCTGAATCAAAACGTCGATTTTATCCTTCTTTCCGGAAAATCCCTGGAAGAAATCTCCCGGGCAGACATTCGGGTTATCTTTAATGAATTTAAGATTGAAAATCAAATCTTTTCCAATTTTGTGACAAACATCCCCGTGTTTATATCTACCAAATTATTAGGAGATGAGAAAAAAGGATTTCCGATTATTCAGCCTCCCTTATCTCCCTATAGCATTCCAAGTATAAAAACAGAACGAATAATATTCAAGCCAATACCAAAAGATTATGAGCCGGATGGGAAATTGGGCGCAAAAACTGGATCTTTAAAAGAAGCTGAAATCGCTTACAAAAATTGGCTTCAAAAAGAATTACTCATTATAACTCACAGGCCAAAAGGATATTCAATTGATACATTTGTCAAATATTGCGAAACAATTGCTAATCGATTAATTCGGGCTTATCAAGGAGAATTGGATTTGCTGGTGGCGCAGAATATCCTTTCGGAAGACGATTTTGTCTACTTACAAGAAAGGAATAGAAACCTAAATGTAAAAGCTCTCTCATTAAGAATTACTCAAATGTTGCAGGAATATCTAGATAATAATTTGTCCCGGCCCCAAATTGAGATTTTGATTAGAAAACTTTCTCCTCTTGTAAGGCCTGAATCTTTAGCTGAGCAATTTGGTGTTTCTCTCTCCCTTGCAGTAACTGCTATTTGGGCATCCAAAAATCCTACGGAATATCTAAAAAAAAGTCAAAAAGTTTAATTATTACGCGTTTATACTGATTTTATAACTTTGCTTTTTAATTTCCCAATCCCCTCTACCTCCACCTCCACCACATCTCCAACTTGCATCGGCCCTACTCCGGGAGGAGTTCCAGTAAGGATCACATCTTCCGGCTCCAAGGTCATAATATTAGAAATAAAAGAGACTAGATGATCAACTTTAAAGATCATATTCGAAGTATTAGAAGACTGCTTCACTTCCCCATTAAGGTAAAGTTTAATATTTAAATTATCAGGATCGATATCTTTGACAATCTTCGGTCCCACAGGGCAAAAACTGTCAAAGGATTTGGCGCGAGTCCATTGACCATCCATTCTCTGCAGATCGCGAGCCGTCACATCATTACCGCAAGTAAACCCCAAAACGTGCTTGAGCGCCTCTTCCTTTTTAACATTCTTGATCCGGTCCTTGATAACAATCGCCAATTCCGCCTCATAATGCAGCTCCTTGGTCTGGGGTGGATAAATAATTGGATCGTTGTTATATATCAGAGCGGTCGGAGGCTTCATGAAAAGAATGGGATACTCGGGTATGGGCATTTTCAATTCTTTCGCATGATCCCTATAATTCAATCCGACACATATGATCTTAGAAGGTTTGATCTTCATTTTTGACACCTTGGACAATAGTAAGTTCCCCGCTGGCCGAGCACGATCCGCTTTATGGGTGTCTTACATTTATAGCATGCTTTGCCTTTTCTGTCATAGACTTTTAATCGAAGCTGAAATTCGCCCTTTTTTCCGCTGGCATTCACAAAAGCCCTTACCGAAGTCCCCCGAAATCCCAAAGCTTCCAAAAGAACCTTTTGGATCTCTTTGTGTAATTTAGCTGCTCGTTTATCGTCTATGGTATTCGCCAGTCTTTTGGGATGGATCCCTGCTCGAAACAAGGCTTCCGCAGCATAAATATTCCCCAGGCCGGCAATAACTTTCTGGTTTAAAAGCAAGGGTTTGATGGCTGTCCTGTGCTGCTTGAGCATTTGTTTAAATTTTTCTGTAGAGAACTCTAAAGAAAGGGGTTCTGGTCCAAGATCATATTCAGGGTATTCCGCATAAAGCCAGATCTTTCCAAAGAGCCGCATGTCTGAGAAATATAACTTCTTGCCATGAGAAAGGAAAAAGACTATTTTTACATACCGATCTGGATCGAATAAGATATTTCCGGTCATGCCCAGATGGATCACGATTGCTTTTCCGGATTTTAGTTTGAAGATCAGATATTTGGCACGGCGATCGACATCCAGGATCTTGTCCCCCACCACCGCTTTTCTGAACTTTAAGGAAGTGATCTTCTGAAAATTTCGGCGATCAAAGACCTTTACCTCTTTGATGCTTTCCCCTTTTAGATAGGGGCGTATATCTCGTCTGACAGTTTCAACTTCTGGTAATTCAGGCATGTCTTATCTCCCTGTGTAATAATTCTAGCAAGGGTTGATCAGACAACCTCTCTGAATATTCCCATAACTACATCAAGCAGGGCTAAAATCAGCGGCCCAATTATTATCCCCGGCAAGCCGATCAGCTGGATCCCGCCCAGGATCCCGAATAATATTATGAGGGGATGAATGCGGGAGCGCTCTCCGATGATCTTGGGCTTCAACACATTTTCAATGGTGGTCATCACTAATAAACCATATGCAAAAAGCACGATTCCTTTCCAATATGTTCCTACCATATATCCCGTGATAAAAAGATAAATAGCGACCGGTCCCCAAACCAGCCCCGCTCCAAAAACAGGAATAATGGATATGATCGCCGTGAGGAACGCCCATAATACCGGATTAGGCACACCCAGGACAGCATAGGCAGCCCAGGCCAGAAAACCGTGGATAATCCCCACCACGATCTGCCCGAGTATCATGCCCCGGCTCAGATCATCAAAGCGTGAAAAGATTTGCCGGTACCTGCCTTCGGGAAGCGGAAAGAAATCCTGAAGAAAAGCATAGATGTTTTTCCCGCCCTTCAAAAAGAAATACACAGAAAAAATAACAATAAAAATGTTAAGAACCACATTCGGGATCGCCGTCACGACTGCCTGCAGCCAGCCTATGAGCTGTCCGCCAAAATTTGCAATTTGTTCTTTATACTGGGAAATATCTCCAACGCGTTCAGTAATAAGGGGAGGCAGGTCAAATCTGAAATCCGGTGAGGTTACAATTTTTTGAAAGAAAAAATAACCGTTCCGGATTTCATGGGTCAGGATTCCGGTTATCGAGATCATGGGAAGCAAAACAATCAAGATTATAAGCAGAACGGTTATGAGGGCGGCCAGGGTCTCCTTGGCCAAAAATCCTGGAAGGTGCTTCAAGAGATATCTATAAATCGGATAAAAAAGATAAGCCAGAACCGCCGCAGAAATGATAGCTATCAGAAAAGGGCGGATGATCATAAAGGCCAGAACCAGGACAACAATAACGGCTATGATGGTCACTGTCCGGCGGTATGCTAATAATCTTTCGTCCTCTCGAGGCATATGAGTATTATATGATATAATTCAGAATATGACAATAATTCTTGCAATTGAAACTTCGTGCGACGAAACTTCTGCAGCGGTCGTCAAAGACGGCCCCTCGACTATGCTCGGGGCAAGCAAAGAAATTCTTTCCAATATAGTTGCCTCTCAAGTAGAGTTTCATAAGAAATACGGCGGGATCGTTCCGGAAATCGCTTCCCGCAAACACATTGAAGTGATCAACCCCATTATCAAGGAAGCCCTGGAAAAAGCAAAAGTAAATCTCAAAGATTTAGATGCTGTGGCAGTCACATACGGACCAGGACTGGTCGGGTCCCTATTGGTCGGTATCTGCGCCGCAAAGGCCATGGCTTACTCCCTCAATATCCCATTAATCGGGGTAAACCATTTGGAAGCTCATATTTATGCGAACTTCATCGGAGCAAACCCCAGGTTCCCTTTTATTTGTTTGATCGTTTCGGGCGGCCACACCCTGCTGGTCATGGTAAAGGACCACGGAAAGCATGAGGTGCTGGGCCGGACCCGCGATGATGCCGCTGGCGAAGCTTTTGATAAAGTAGCGCGCTTCTTAAAGCTCGGATACCCGGGCGGACCGATCATCGATAAGTTAGCAGAAGAAGGGGATCCAAAATCCATCTCTTTTACCCGCCCCATGCTCGGGCAAGGATACGACTTCAGTTTTAGCGGGATAAAAACCGCAGTAGTAAACTATGTAAAAAATGCGGGGGGAACCGAGAATTTATTCTCAGGAGGGACCCGCATTGCAGACATCGTAGCCTCCTTCCAACAAGCAGTAATTGATGTCCTGGTTGAAAAGTCTATCCGCGCAGCCGAAGAATATCGCTGTCAAACCATCGTCCTAGCAGGCGGTGTTTCTGCAAATTCTCTTCTACGCAGCCTTTTACAAAGCAGAACGGAAGAAGAAAGAATTAAAGTTCACATCCCGCCCAGAGAACTCTGCACTGACAACGCTGCCATGGTGGGGTGTGCCGGATACCATCACCTAAAACAGGGGAAGATCTCAAACTTTAAGCTTGGAGCAGTTGCCAGTTTAAAGCTGGTATAATATAATCAAATAGCATGGAATCTTCACCGCTCTCCGAAGAACAGAAAAGGGTCCTCTGGTTCGTGCGTATCCGCTGGGGAGCCATAATTTTAATTGCCTCGATTGTTTTTTTTCTAAAACATATCCAGGGCGCAAATATTCCCCTGCTTCCTTCTTTTCTGCTTATCGTTTTCGCTGCCATTTTCAACACCTTCTATCCTGTGCTTGCTCTCTACTATAAACCTTTTAGTGAAAGTGCAATTTACAACTATCTCAGAGCGACCATTGATTTCTTGGTTATCACATTATTTATTCACTTTACCGGAGGGATCGAGAGCCCTTTTATTCTGCTTTATCTGCTGGAACTGGTAACCATCTCGATTTTTGGATTTGCGGTCTTTGCCTATTTTCTGGCAGGACAGGCCACTATTTTTTTTACTGTTATCTGTGCTCTGGAAGCCTACTTTATTATTCCACACTATCAGTTAAGCAACCAACCGGGCGCCCTGTTTTTAAGCCTGAATTATATTTTTTCCCGGGCCTTTGCCCTTTTCTTCACCTGCGTCTTGCTCATTTACATGACTTCTTACCTATCGAAAAAACTTACGCAAAAGCAGAAGCAGATAGAAGAGCTCTCGAATGCCCAGGTTAACTTCATGAACCAGGTCATGCATGAGACTAAAAGTCCGCTTACTTCGATCATTGGCTATACCGACACCCTTTTGAAAGGAAGCTTTGGAGAAATTCACAAAGAACAAAAAGACCCGCTCCATATCATCAAACGGCAATCTGTGCGCATCTTGAACATGACCAATGATCTGCTGGATCTCTCCCGGCTCGAATCTGTAAAATCCAAAATTGAAAAAAAGCCCGCTTCCCTGGGTGAGGTTATAGAGCGTGCCATCGAAGAAATGAGGCCTCTCTTGGATGGAAAAAAATTGGACCTGGTTAAAGAAATCGATCCCGGTTTGCCCCCGGCTCCCATGAATGAGAATAAAATCCTTCAAGTGCTTATAAATCTCTTATCTAATGCCGTAAAATTCTCAAAGCCGGGCGGGAAAGTCTTTATCTCGACTGAATTGTTGGATAGATCGGTCCAGGTTTCCGTAAGGGATGAAGGCATGGGTATTGATCCTGAAGATCTCCCTCATATTTTCGAAAGATTCTACCGCGCCAGCAAGGAGACGGTAGCGGTGCGGGGGACCGGTCTTGGTCTAGCCCTTACTAAAGGCATTCTAGAGGCGCACGGCGGACGTATCTGGGCGGTTTCTGGCGGACCGGATAAGGGCGCTGTCTTTTACTTTACCCTTCCCCTCTAATCCCTCCCCTGCTATAATCATAGCGCTATGAAAATCGATGTAGAGCATGTTGCCAAACTTGCCCGCTTAGGTCTCTCTGAAGAAGAAAAAAAACTATTTGCTGAGCAGCTCTCTGCCATCCTGGAATACGCTGACATCCTCAAGAAACTGGATACCAAGGATATCCCCCCCACTTCCCATGCCATCTCCATGAAAAACGTGCTCAGAGAAGATAAGGTTATCCCTTGTGAAAATGCAGGGGATATTCTGGCCAATGCTCCCGAGGAAAAGGAGCATATGTTTCGGGTACCGAGAATCTTGGAGTAAAATGCATACAAAAACAGCCCACGAACTGCATAGTCTGCTCATCAACAAAAAGATAAGCTCAGTAGAGCTGACCGAAACGGTCTTGGAACAGATCAACAAAGTCGAAAACAAAATCCAAGCCTACGTAACCATCACCAAAGAGGAGGCTTTAAAACAGGCCAAAGCAGCGGATCAGAGAATTAAAAATGGTCAAAACCTTACCCCTTTAACCGGCATTCCCATCGCCATCAAAGATAACATGTGCACCAAGGGGATTCTGACCACATGCTCTTCTAAGATCCTGGCAAATTATATCCCGCCCTATGATGCAAGCGTGGTTTCCAAAATAAAAGAGGCCGGGGCGGTTGCAATCGGCAAAACCAACCTGGATGAGTTTGCCATGGGCTCTTCTACTGAGAACTCTGGGATCCATCCGACCCACAATCCCTGGGATACAGAAAGCGTTCCCGGGGGTTCTTCGGGAGGATCAGCTGCTGCAGTTGCCGCGGATGAAACGATCCTGGCAACCGGCTCCGACACCGGAGGCTCGATCAGACAACCGGCTTCCTTTTGCGGAGTAGTTGGTTTCAAACCCACTTATGGAAGGGTATCGCGCTATGGGCTGGTGGCCTTTGCCTCTTCCCTGGACCAGATCGGCCCCCTAAGCAAAGACATCACTGACACTGCTATTTTGATGAACGTATTGGCAGGCCATGATCCAAAAGACTCGACCTCGGTTGATCTGCCGGTTCCTGACTACCGTAAAGCACTCATTGATGACGTGAAGAAAATGAAGATCGGATACATCAAAGAACTCCTTGGCAAAGGAACCCATAAAGAGATTAAAGCTTCTATTCACGAAGCCATGAAAAAATTCGAAGAGCTGGGGGCGGAATTGATCGAAGTTTCCATGCCTACTTTTGAATACGCGGTTGCCACCTATTATTTAATCGCACCCGCTGAGGCCAGCTCAAACCTGGCGCGTTATGATGCCGTCAAATTCGGTCACCGGAGCAAAGCATCAAAGGATCTTCTTAGAATGTACTACAATACCCGCCGCGAAGGTTTTGGCAACGAGGTGAAGAGAAGGATCATGCTCGGAACCTATGCCCTCTCCGCCGGATATTACGATGCTTATTATCTCAAGGCCCTCAAGGTAAGAACTTTAATAAAAGAAGATTTTGCAAAAGCCTTTGGAAAGTGCGACGTACTGCTCTCCCCTACTTCCCCGAGCGTCGCTTTTAAGATCGGAGAAAAGGCGGCTGACCCACTTTCCATGTATCTCTCAGACATCGCAACCATACCAGTTAACTTGGCAGGCCTTCCTGCCATCTCCCTTCCCTGCGGATCGAGCCGAGGATTGCCGATCGGCCTGCAGATCATTGGAAAGGCCTTTGCTGAAGAAACAATACTGCGCGCAGCTTTTACTTTAGAACAGAATACAGATTGGCATAAACAGAAACCTTCGCTATAATAAGGGCATCTTGAGCAAGATAACCAAAAATGCTCTTATGCGTCCTCTGGGCTTAATCCTTCTGAGCCTGATTTTTCTTTTTTCCTTTAATATGCTTTCCTTTGCGGTTGAGGTAAGCGAGCTTGAAAAGTATAAGGGAAAGGAATACGGCCCCGAATATTTTGGCGCGATCCGGGGAGAGGTTTATGGACAGGCGGCTCCTGGAGTGCAAGCGGTTTACGTAAACGAAAAACGCGTCCAAATAGATAAGAATTTATATTTCGAGACCAAAGTCTATCTGAAGAAGGGGCAAAAATATTTAACCATTGACACCAGATACAAAGGCCTGCGCTTTATAAAAAAATATCTGGTGATCCGCCATCCCAAAGCCCCTAAAACATTCAAGATCCATGTTCCCAAGAAAGAATTTCAAAAGATCATAACAAAAGCCGAAAGAAGGGTTCCAAGAAAGAAAATTGTAAAAAAGCCCAAACCAAAACCCAAAGCATCTTTTGGATTCAAGACCCGGGAGTTCAAAGGCCCCTACACAGCAAAGACATTGTCCCGGGCAATCAAGGATGACGATTATGACGTGGAAACCACGGCGCCTGAAAACAGCCTCAAGTATATAAATGAAATCCTGCGTACGCCGAACTTCTACGAGAGCTGGCGCACCAAGGATAAAAACGTCGTTCTCACCGAAGAGATGAAAAGGCTCATCAAGGAAACCAATGGATATCGAAACAAACCTTTTACAAAGCTTACCAGATTTCAACAGTTAAAGATCATTCGGCTGAACCGGCTGCTGCTTGAAGCCACTTATCCTCTCCTTGCTCCCAAAAGCCTGCCCGAGGGGCTGATGGCAGAAGAGGATGAAAAATGGCTTGGTTTTGAATTTGCGGCTGAACTGGAAAGAGGCAAATTTTTGGTAGTAAGGAGAGTAAACGGTAAATATTTTGGTACGGTGCTGGACACAAAAACCAATATCTGGCTTCCTTTGCATGAAATCTCTCTCAGGGAATTTAAAGACTTATTAGAGAAGAATCAGCTCCCCCCTTCATTCAATTCCTAAAATAAGCTATAATTCATGACATGCAATATGAAACCGTTATCGGTCTTGAGATCCACGCTCAGCTCCTGACCGAAAGCAAAATGTTCTGCGGCTGCTCCACCAAGTTTGGGGCAAAGCCAAACACCAACATCTGCCCGGTCTGCACTGGCCAACCCGGGGTTTTACCGGTTACCAATAAAAAAGCCATTGAATTGGCCATTAGAACAGCTATTGTTCTTAACTGTAAAATCGAACCAAGATCTGTTTTCGCCCGCAAGAATTATTTCTATCCGGACCTCCCCAAAGATTACCAGATCTCGCAATATGAACTGCCGCTGGCAACCGGCGGACAGCTGGAGATCGAAGTTGAGGGGAAAAAGAAAAAGATCGGGATCACCCGGGTGCATCTGGAAGAGGATGCCGGAAAGCTGGTCCACAAGGGTGCTGAGCGCATCATGGGTTCTGAGGAATCCCTGGTGGATTTTAACCGCACCGGAGTTCCGCTCATGGAGATCGTTTCTGAGCCAGACCTTCGCTCCCCCCTGGAAGCCAAGCTCTTCATGGAATCCCTCCAGCACCTCCTGCAATTCATCAAGGTCTGTGATGCCAAAATGGAAGAAGGAAGCCTGCGCTGTGACGCTAACATAAGCATCCGCCCTACCGGAGAAAAAAAGTTTGGAACAAAAACAGAAGTTAAGAATATGAACTCCTTTAGAGGGGTGCTTAAAGCCCTTGAAGCTGAAGAGAAAAGACATATCAAAGCTAAGGAATCCGGCGAAAAGATCATCCAGGAAACGCGCTTTTTTGATGATACCACCGACACCACCACCGCTATGCGCAGCAAAGAATATGCGCACGATTACCGCTATTTTCCTGAACCGGATTTGGTTCCAATTGAACCTGATCCTAAATGGATTGAAGAGATAAAAAAGACCATCGGGGAGCTGCCTGAGGATAAAAAGCATCGTTTTGAAAGCGAATATGGGCTTTCGGCTACGGACGCGGATCTCTTGATCTCCACTCCTGCCCTGGCTGCTTTCTTTGAGGAAAGCATAAGGCTTTATAAGAAACCCAAGATAGTTGCCAACTGGATCATGGGGGATCTTGCCGCTTATCTCAATGAAAACAAAAAATCTATTGATCAAATAGACTTTACTCCTGCTCAGCTGGCTGAGATTCTGCACTTAATTGATAAAGGAACTATTAGCGGAAAGATCGCAAAAACCGTGCTGGTCGAAGTCCTAAAAACTGGTAAATCGGTCCAGGATATAATCAAAGAAAAAGGCTTAACTCAAGTCAGCGATGAAGGTGAGCTCAGCAAAATCATCAAAGAGGTTATTAAGAACAATCCCGGTCCGGTTGAGGAATATAAGAAAGGCAAAAAAACAACCATCGGTTTTCTGGTTGGTCAGGTCATGA
>JAZFXQ010000066.1:0-4435 GCA_036448795.1 Candidatus Margulisiibacteriota bacterium
TGCGGGAGCCATCTTTATCGGCGCCTCTTATTTTATTGTAAATTGGCTTTTGCCTGGAAACCTTGGCGTTTTCTGGGCAATCCTTTCCGGCATATTAGTCGGTGTTGCGATCGGCCTGTTTTCCGAACACTACACTTCTGGAAAAACAGTTGAAAATTTGGCAAAATCTTGTGAAACTGGTCCGGCAACCAATATTATCAGCGGTATCGCAATCGGCATGAGGAGCACAGCGCTACCGATCCTTTCGATCTGCGCCGCGCTTCTAATTTCTTATAATTTTGTGGGCTTGTACGGAGTTGCTATTGCCGCGGTCGGTATGTTGGGCACCATTGGTATCATCATGTCGGTTGATGCATATGGCCCGATCGCCGATAACGCGGGTGGAATCGTGACCATGGCCAATCTTCCTCCTGAAGCAAGAAAGATCACGGATAAACTGGATTCGCTGGGGAATACAACAGCAGCAATTGGCAAAGGATTTGCCATCGGCTCAGCCGCGCTCACCGCGCTGGCGCTTTTCGCGGCATATACTCAGACGGTGGGGATTACAAGCATCAACCTGCTCAGTATAACCGTGATTGTGGGATTTTTTATTGGAGCACTCATGCCGTTTGTTTTCTCAGCTTTGACCATGCAGGCAGTGGGACGGGCAGCTTATGCTATGGTGGAGGAAGTTAGACGCCAGTTTAGAGAGATAACCGGCTTGATGCAAGGACAAGCTAAACCGGACATTTCTCGCTGTGTAGATATTTCAACCAAATCAGCATTAAAGGAGATGGTTATTCCAGGGGCTATGGCGGTAGTGGTCCCCATTTCGGTAGGCCTTTTCCTCGGCCCTACAGCCCTGGGAGGCTTCCTGGTGGGTGCTTTGGGAACCGGGGTGCTCCTGGCGATCATGATGGCCAATAGCGGAGGGGCCTGGGATAACGCAAAGAAGCTCATCGAAGACGGATTTTTGGGAGGCAAGGGAACCCCGGTCCATGCTGCGGCCGTGGTGGGAGATACGGTTGGAGATCCTTTTAAAGATACCTCTGGGCCGTCCATTAATATCCTGCTGAAGTTAATGTCGATCGTGTCATTAGTTTTTGGGCCGGTGATCGTTAAGTTTTATCCGGTTATTAGTTCACTTTTCAAGTTTTAAAAAATGATCAGCCATTACTCATTTGGTTCAATAACAATTGACGGCAAAAAATACGAGCATGATGTGATCGTATCTTCTTCTGGGGTCAAATCCTGGTGGCGGGCGACCTCACACAATGTAAGCATGAATGATCTGGATCCCATTCTTTCCGAAAAACCAAAACTGGTGATCTTTGGCACCGGCGCTGCAGGCGTGATGGAGGTTGCAGGGGAGAGTGAAGATCACCTCGAAGAGCAGCAGATCAAGGTTGTAATCAAGAAAACCGCGGATGCGATTAAGGAATATAATCTACGCCAGAGCGAACCTGGCGTTGTTGGAGCCTTCCATCTGACCTGCTAGCCCATGATCACTTCTACGTGATGTTCTTTCCCACCGGTCTTATCCGGGGGGATGAGATTAGAAGGAAGCCTTTTATTATCCAGGGTTACAGATTTGACTCCCTTTGAAACGCCCTCTGGATTGCGGACGGTGATGTAATAAGTGGATTCCCTGAAGACTCTCTTGACTTGAAAGCCCTTCCAGGCTTTGGGAATGCAGGGATCAACCAATAATCCTTCATAGTCCGGCCTGATCCCCAGGATCCACTGCGAAACCGCCACGAAATTCCAGCAGGCCGAGCCGGTCAGCCAGGAGTTTTTCCCTTCTCCAAAATCTTTATGATGTTTTCCAGCGATCATCTGGCAGTACACATAGGGTTCGGTCTTGTATAATTGGGCGATCTCGTTGTGAGCAGCGGGTTGAATGGCTTTGTAATATTCGTAGGCAATATCTCCACGTCCGATCATACATTCCGCGATCATGGCCCAGGGATTAGGATGGCAAAAGATCGCGCCATTTTCTTTGAGTCCGGGCGGATAAACGCAGATCGAGCCGTATTTTGGAATGAATTTAGAATAAGGCGGGGTCATGAGCATGATGCCGTGTTTGGTCCAGAGGTGCTTGTGCACCGCGTCCATACACTTTATAGCCTGGTCTTTTTCAGCTGCTCCGGAAAGAACCCCCCAGGTCTGGGTTTCAAGGTAAATCTGCCCTTCTTTATTGTTGCTTGAGCCAAGCGGCTCTTCATCCTCGTCAAAAGCGCGAATGTACCAGTTGCCGTCCCAGGCAACTTTGTTTATTTTTTTGGTCATCTCAGAGGCGATATCATTATATTTTTTAACTTCCTCTTTCTTGCCGATCAATTCTGCCATCCTGGCCATTTCCCGGGCTCCATAGACCACCATCTGGGCGAGCATGACCGATTCCGCCTTTTCTTTTTCATGGGTCAGATTGAGGCAGTCATTCCAGTCGGCAAAATAGATCTTGGGTAAACCATGCAGCCCGAGGTGGGTGAAGGAAAAATTTATGGCGCGGGCCAGGTGCTCGAAAATAGTCCCTTTCTCACCCCCTACAAAAGGGACCTCTGTTTCCAGAAAACGGATATCCCCGCTCTCTTTAACATAAGCCGGGACCGAGAGGGTCAGCCAGAGATGATCATCGCCGTATCCGGAGCCGTTTCCTTTTTTAGTGAGGGGTGAGTACTGGTGATAGGCGGACCCATCTTCAAATTGATTGGAAGCCAGATCGATGATCCTTTCTTTTACTTTTTCAGGGATCATGTGGACAAACCCGAGGGTGTCCTGATTGGAGTCCCTGAAGCCCATGCCGCGGCCGATGCCGGATTCATAGTAGGAAGCGGAGCGCGACCAGTTAAAGGTGGTCCGGCATTGATACTGGTTCCAGGTGTTTACCATGAGATCTAATTCCGGATCCTCAGATTGTACAGAATAATTGTTTAAATTTTTCTCCCAATATTTCTTTATTTTTTCCAGTTCCTTTGCGACCGCTATGGGATCCTCGAACTTTTCAACCTTAAAGGGAGGTTCCTTGATATTCTCGGTAAATCCAAGGACGAAAATGAAAGTTTTGGTTTCCCCGGCCTTGAGTTTAAAATTGAACATTTGCGATCCGACCGGAGACCAGCCCACGGCTAAAGAATTATTCATTTTTCCTTCGGCCACTGCCCGGGGGGCAGACCAATCTCCATAATTTCCCATAAAGTCTTTGCGCTGAGTATCAAAACCCTTGGGGCTGGCGTTGGTGCAGGCAAAGTATCCCACCAGATTCTGCTCTACACGGTAACGGGAAAGATGATAGATAATATCATCCTCTACCTTGGCTTCTCCGATGTTCAGATTGTACTGATAGTCGGTCATGTCGTTCAAGGCGTCCCACAGGCAGAATTCAACAAAAGAAAACAGGGATAGATCTCGAGATTTTAACCCCATGGCCCCCTTTTTGGGCTCAAACTTCACTTCCAGCATCCAGATCTCAAGGTTTTCTCCGAGGGGAACAAAATAGGTGGTTTTGGTCGAGATCCCTGAGTATTCGGAAGAGATCGTGGTGTATCCCAAACCATGACGACACTCGTACTTGTATTCATCAACGCTCTTCAAAACGGGTTGCCAGGATGCTGACCAAAAGTCTTTGGTCTTATTATCCCGGAGATAAAGATAGCGGCCTCCGCGGTCCATGGGAACATTGTTATAGCGATAACGCAGTATCCTTCTTTCTCTGGGATCCTTATAAAAGCTGTAGCCGCCGGCGGTGTTGCTGATTAAGGCACAGTAATTTTCTGAACCGAGGTAGTTGATCCAGGGCAGAGGCGTATCCGGCCTCTGGATCACGTACTCCCTGTTTTCTTTGTCAAAGTAACCGTATTTCATTTCACTTGCCTCCTGATGGCTTTGAGCCATTTCTTGCTTCCATTTTTTATTTCCAGAAATATACTGAAGTTAGCATAGATTACTTTTCCTTTACCTATTTTCTTTACTGTGATCTGTGATCGTTTTGGTTTTCCTTTGAGGCTGTCCAAGAATCCTTTTCGCGTTGGTTCCGTATATTCATAGATCACTCCAAGAAGATCTTCTAAGAGTGGATTAGGATAAAGATGCCCGTTTTCATCTTTTAAGCCAAAGCGTGCTTCAGCAATCAAAGTCCCTCCGGCATTTATCCACTTTTTTAAATTATTATATTGTTTCTTAGAAAGAAGATACGGATTGGGCACGAGGATGGTCTGGTAAGGAAGATCTCCGGAATCCAGATCTCTTTCAAAGATGAAATCGATTGTTTTTCCTTTCTTGTAAACTGCAAGGTGCGCTCCGGACATAGAATGCAGACTGTACATCATGCCGATATCGGACCGCACCGGTTCCCACTGTCCAGCCACACCACGCGGAGGGCCTTGTTCCTGATAGGTTTGGACTTCGCTGGTGTGGAGGTAAGCGATGGCGATTGGGGGTTTTGTAGCGGCAG
>JAZFXQ010000067.1:0-9235 GCA_036448795.1 Candidatus Margulisiibacteriota bacterium
GAGACACGATTAACTATATCGTCTCTCACGCAAAAAAATAATCCATGAAACTGCCTGAACTCAAGATAGGTAATCTAGTTGCCAGGCTTCCCATTATCCAGGTCGGCATGGCCATCAGTATTTCTACAGGAGCACTGGCAGGAGCTGTGGCTGCCGCAGGGGGAATAGGCGTGATCGGTGCTTCAGGCATGGCCCTTGATGAGCTTCGCTCTGAAATCCGGCTGGCTCGTGAGAAAGCTAAGGGCGGCATCGTCGGGATTAACATTATGTTTGTCGCACGGGAATTTTGGGGGATAGTAAAAACCGCTATCAAGGAAAAAATCGACCTCATCTTTATTGGGGCTGGTTTTTCCCGAGATATTTTTAAGATCGGTCAAGAGAGCAAAACCCCGATTGTTCCTATAGTTTCTTCTGCCCGCTTGGCAAAAACGTCAGACCGCTGCGGTGCGGCTGCAGTGGTGGTGGAAGGAAAAGAAGCTGGCGGACACCTAGGGACAGATCGCCCCATCAAGGAAATTCTTCCCGAAGTAAGAAAAGCCGTGACCCTTCCGGTCATCGCAGCTGGAGGAATCACTGATGGGAAAGAAATTACCGAGATGTTCAAGCTTGGCGCAGATGGAGTGCAGATCGCTACGCGTTTTGTTCTTTCCGAGGAATGCAATGCCGCCCTCCCCTATAAAAAACGCTACCAAGAAGCAAAGAAAGAAGACGTAGTTGTTATCACTTCGCCGGTGGGCATGCCCGGACGGGCAATTAAGACTTCCTTTGTAGAAAAAATCCTAAAAAAAGAGGCCCCCAAACCATTAGGCTGTGATTTTTGCTTAAAACAATGTTCCCTTGAATACTGCATCATCCAAGCCCTGATCAATTCCCAAGAGGGAGATATCGAAAACGGCATTGTTTTTTCAGGAGAACACGTCTGGAAAATAAAAGACCGAAGTATAAAGCCAGCTGCCGAAATAATAAGAGAACTCATGAAAGAAGTAGAGGAAGTTCCCAATGCTGGATAGAGTAGTTGTGACCGGCTTAGGTGTAATTTCTCCCATCGGCATTGGCAAAGATGTTTTCTGGGAGAATCTGGCCGCAGGCAAGAACGGGATTGCAAAAATAACCCATTTCGATGCGGCCGGATTTTCAAGCCAGATCGCGGGAGAGGTAAGGGACTTTAACCCCGCGGATTATCTGGACAAGAAAGAAGCCCGCCGCTTAGTGCGTTTTATTCAATTTGCGGTAGCTGCCTCCCAAATGGCTACCAAAGATGCCAATCTGAGCATCACTCCTGAGAATGCACCCGAAATCGGGGTCCTGATCGGTTCGGGCATTGGGGGGATCGGCTTTCTTGAAGAACAAGTTAAAGTCCTTCAAGAAAAAGGCCCGGATAAGCTCAGTCCGTTTACGGTCCCCTACATGATCACTAACATGGCAGCCGGATATGTTTCCATCGATCTTGGCGCAAAGGGTCCCAATTCCTGCGTAGTGACTGCCTGCGCTTCAGGCACAAATTCAATTGGAGACGCTTTTAAGATAATTCAGCGTGGAGCAGCTAAGGCCATGATCTCGGGCGGCACAGAAGCCTCGATCACTCCCATAGGAGTAGGCAGTTTCTGCGCCGCCCGCGCTTTATCTAATATTGCCAGCCGACCCTTTGACAAAGAAAGGAACGGCTTTGTAATGGGTGAAGGAGCTGGCATAGTTATTCTTGAAGATCTAGAATTTGCCAAAGCCCGCGGGGCTAAAATCTACGCTGAAATTATAGGCTACGGAATGAGTGGAGATGCCAACCACATAACCGCTCCAGCCCCGGAAGGAGAAGGAGCAGTCCGTGCTATTCGGGCAGCCTTAAAGGACGCCAACCTTCCACCCGATCAAATAGATTATGTAAATGCCCACGGCACTTCAACCATTCTCAACGATAAATATGAAAGCATAGCCTTGAAAACTGTTTTTGGAGAAAGAGCTAAACAGTTGCCGGTCAGTTCGAACAAGTCTATGTTTGGACATCTTTTGGGAGCCACCGGGGCAGTAGAATTAATTGCTACCATTCTTTCAATAAATAATGAAACCATCCCCCCCACTATAAACTATGAGAATCCGGACCCAGATTGTGACCTGGATTATGTCCCGAATAAAGCTCGAAAGCAACCCATCAGCATCGCCATGTCAAACTCTTTCGGCTTTGGGGGACACAATGCGATATTGATTGTAAGAAAATATCAGCCTTAATGAAAAAGTTTGTTAAATTTCTATTACTGTTCTCGGTTTTCTGTTTCCTGTTTCCCAATGACGTTTTCGCCCAGCAAACTTATCCTCAGCTGGACATTTCTGGTTATAAGAAATGGGAATACAAGAAGGAGGAGGTTGATCCCCCCAGAAATTACTTTGCGGGTTTAACGCACCTGGGCGGCTTCTACCCCACTTTTACCGGTGGCCCCTGGCAGGAGCGGCTCCAGCTAAGAATCATCGGACAACTTTCAGAGCATCTCTCTGTAACTTACGACCTAGAACAGCAGCCTGAGACCCCTGATCGCTACGATGTGAAAGTAAAATACTACAACAATGAATTGAACTTTGGGGATTTTACGGCTAATTTCTCCGGCAATGAGTTTGCTTCAACCTCCAAATTTCTGAACGGGGTTATGCTCACCGCCAAGGACAGCTGGTATGACATCATCACCGTCCCTTCGGCTAAACTTAAAAGCCAAACTCAAAAACTGACTTCCCAAAAAGGAAACAATACCAAAGGGCCTTATGGCCTTGGGCGCGGCTCAATCGTGGAGGGCTCCGAAAGAATTGAATTAAACGGAAATGTGTTGACCCGAAACATTGACTACACCATTGATTATTTTGAAGGAAAAATCACTTTCAATACTATCCTAACTCAGGTGGATGAATTCAAATACAGCTATGAGTACACAAACATTTTAGATCTCTTCTTCCCGGCCCTTTCCAAGAGGGATTTCTTTGGTTTCCAATCTAGATTCACCATCGACCCTGAAGAATTTGGCAAACCCACCCCAAAAGAAGAAGCAGTGATCAACTCTGCCCGCGAGACCTTTCCCAGAGTGGGCACTCTTGAGCCAGAGATAATGGAAGAAGAAGCTGCCGGACGCTATCGTCTGAAAAACATCCCGACCGTCAATTTTAGCGAAAAGCTCACCTTGATGGGGACTGAATTAAGGAAAAACGAGGATTACATCATCCGTTACGGACCGGGAGAGATAAAACTTCTGACGCGCTTCCTTCCCACCGCCGAAGAACCCTTAGTGGTTGAATATCAATTCTATCAAACCTCTTCGGAAACCGATGCCATATCCGGAATCGGGGCCCGGGGACCCTACCCTCTCTCCCATGATCATCTTGCGCCGGAAAGTGAAAGAATCGAAGTGGATGGGAAGCTTTTTGTGCGCGATCTCGATTACACCATCAATTATGAAACTGGAGAAATCGTCTTTGGAGTGGTAATTGGCCCAACCTCACAGATCAAAGCCAGTTATCGCTATAATATTATGGTTATCCTAACTATCCCGCCCTCCAAGTTTCCAAAGGAACTAAAAATCGGGACTACTTATCTTAAAGAATCAGCCAAAAAAAGCGCTGGAACCGCTACTGCCACTATCATTGAAAGTGCCACCGGACAGGAGATCAAAGATGATAATTACCATTTCTATCTCCAGAACCGACCCATCATTCCAACTACTGAGTCCGGAGCTACTTTCATCGTTAAACTTGACGGAAGAGAGTTGACTCCGGAAGTTGATTATGCCATTCCCCTAACCGAGATCGATCCCGCTACCGGGAATGTCATCGTAACCCCGGAAGCCACCCTGGCTTATATCAATGATCCAACCGACCCCACCGACGGTTATGGAACAGGCACCGTTAAATTTTTAGACCAGCAAACCCTGACCTCCACCAGCCAGGTTACGGTGACCTACACCTACGACAAAAGCGTGGTGAGCAAATATTCCGGAGTGGGCGATAGTACGCGCGGTCCTTATTACTTAAGAAATGTCAGAAATATCGTTCCTGGATCTGAAACCGTACAGGTTTGGGAGCAAGGCTCTTCGGTCATCACCACCTATACCCGAAATTCAAGTTTCGAAGCAGATGCCGGGCCCACCGGATATTCCATAAACTATAACTCTGATAATCCCTCCTTAACCTTTAACCAAGAGCTCGAGACAACCAAAAACTTTCAAATAATCTATCAGTATGTCCCCCCTCGAGTGTTCGAGGGAGGCGATATCTCGCAATCCGTTTACGGTTTCGACGGAAGTTTAAAAATCGGAGACATCTTTAAGATCGACGGCGCTTATGCTAAAAGTGAAACTGACCAGGTCTTTGTGGCGGAGACCACCATTGAAAGTATTGATACAAATGGCTCAAAGACTTATCCTCTTCACTCCCCGAAAGATATCATTGAGGGAAGCGAAAAAGTTAATGTCAATAATAATCTCTTAAACAAAGATATTGATTACTTCATTAGCTATTCACAACCTGGCCAAATAACTTTTTATTATATAACTCCAACCACTCAGGACGCTGTATCGGTTGAGTATCAATACCAATCCCTAAAGGGCATTCTGGTCGGACAAGATAAGAAAGTTGACACTGCTTATCGGCTCGGAGCTGAAACCAAACTTTTCGGGGATATTCTAACCATCGGCGGGAACACAAAACAGATCGGTTCTGATTTCACTCCCATGGGTGGAACGAAGATTGGTCTCGGGTCCAGGTACAAAGCCTACGACGTAAAATTCAAACCGGAATTTCATTCATTTTTTACCAATTACTCCTATAAAGAAAACAACAATCCGATCGGGACCTCCGACGAACGATTCCTGAGAAGCTATGATAATTCTGTTTCTTTAGGCATCAATCCTGGTGGACTAGTCAAAATTGATTATAACTATCGAGGTTATTCAACTTTAGACGATCTTTTACCTGGCACTGCTACCCATGAAAGCGACGGTCGCCAAGCCTCGCAATCATTAAGTTTGACCCCTATGGAATTAAAATTGGGAATTCTGTCTCTCACCTCTAAAGGTGATATAAAGAAAACCGTTTCAGAATCGGATCATTTAGATGATAACAAAAAATATTCTAAAACAAATATCGATTATTTCCATGCCAACGCAGGTTTAAAATTTACGGATAGAATATCTGCTGGGCTAGATTATCAAAAAAGCGAACCTAAGACTAAAACCCGAAGGACAACCACAACTGAGGTTGAAGATTCCTCTCATACCTGTTCTATTGATACTTCATACAACCTCTCCGTAGACCTTACCTTTGGTCCTATTCAAAAATGGACCGCGCGGGTGAGTCTCATGAACCATGAAGGACAGACTCTGCGGAAAAACTTTACGGCTACAGATGAAGTTCTTACCATCAGAAACGAAACCTACCATATAGACCTGGTTCCGATCAGGATCTTAACTACTTCTTTAGACCACAACCGACAAGAACGCTCAACCTTGGTTGTGGGAGGGTCCAACCCCGAGACCGAAAGAACCTCGGCCAACGTGAGGCTTACCCCTTTCTCCTGGTTATCCGGAGGCTGGAACGGATCGCAAAGTGAATCTATTCCAGAAACCGGAAAAGAGAAAAAGACCACCGGAAAAGCCAATTCCCACAACGTCAGTTGGACTCCTATCTCCTGGCAACGCTTTAAGCTTTCCTCCCGCTTTACCTGGAACGATAACACACAAACCGCCCCTTCTGGAACCATAGAGGGGGTAAAAACCGAAACCAATACCTCTTCTAAAGGCTTCAACGTCAATCTTGTCCCTCATCCGAACGCTCCCGTCACTTTGGGCTACACAGTTGAAAACTATAGAAACAAAAACGATTATTCCACCAGCGCCAGCAGAATCGACACTGAAACCGAAAATGAAACTACAAATGCCGGCATAACCATAACCCCTGTCCCGGCTCTAAGCCTTAGCTCAAACTACAACATCAAGACCACCCGGGTCATTAGGGATCTGCACGTTTCCGCTAAGGCTAAGACAAGAAAAACCATTTGGGACAACAAGGCCACTTACCAGCTCTTCAGCTGGGGAACCCTGGTCTATTCCCGGCAGGATGAAAAGAACGGGGGGGGAGTACAGGCCGGATCAGTTGCAATACTAAATCTAGAAAAAACCACCCAAACCTACAGCCTAAACATCAACTTCCCGGTAGACAATCCGGTCTTAACAAGCTTTGTGTTTATCGCTTCGCTAAAATCGGTGGATTACAAAAATCTTGATAATTCCTTGGATAATTTCAAGGCTTCGCTTACGACTTTTGAGGGATCCCTGAATTTCTAATTGAGGACGATGATCTTCCCTCTTGCAATAACCTTACTGTCGGCTACGATCTGGTAAATATAAATCCCGTTGGAAACATTTCCCCCAAAAAGGTCTCTGCCCTTCCAGGAGGGATTGTTCTCCCCTGACTTTCCGCCGTTTCCTCCAGCCAGGTAGCTGCTCTGCCAGATTAAGTTTCCGGAAAGATCAAAAAGGTAGATTTTGGTATCAAAATTCCCCTCCAGCGTATAATTAAAGGTAACCTCGGAAGTGGATTGCCGATTAAAGGGGTTAGGCAGGGCATAAGTCAGCGGCAGTCCGGATTGAGGTTCGGCTTCCCGGGTGGGAGCCTCACTCCTTATGTTCACCTTGATGCTTTCAGAGGCAGAAACGTCAACCTTATCATAAGCGGTAAGTCTTATGGTATATATCCCCTCCAGTCCAGCGGTTTCCCAGATTCCCAGAGCTCCCGCAGTTACTGAAACATAGCCTATATGAATGGTCTCAAAGCTTAAGGGCGCCTCCCCCTCTCCATATTCCAGAATATAGTGATCTAGATATTGATCCTCAGCGGTCCCGACAATTGATATCTGTCTCTCCACTGTTGCTCCATCCGTTGGGGAAGTTATGCTCACCTCGGGAGTAATATTGTCAACAAAAACGGTCACGGTCGATTCTTCGCTGGATAAGCCAACTGAAAAGACCTTAAGCCGGATGGTATGCTGACCGTCATAGCTGGAGGTCTCCCAGGTTCCCAGCAACCCTCCGCTTTCAACCGAAATGGAGCTGGTTTCAATGGTGGTTACAAGTGCGCCGCCTTGTAAAGCTTCCAAGACATAGCTCGAGAAGTCCCAGCCCGAAGCATCTCCATAAATATTAGCCTTCCCTGTAATGTAGGTATTGTTTTCTGGAGAAGAAATACGTGCCACAACTCCCCTCAAAGCCAGATAAGCATTGATTCTTCCGGTTCCCAGCTTCCCTTCGAATCCCGGGTTCAAACTATCGATATCATCCGCGGTGTCTTTGATCTTATTCATAATTTGCTGGTTGGTTAAACCGGGATTAACTGCTTTGATCAACCCCGCTAATCCAGCCACAAAGGGACAGGCCAGGGAAGTCCCGTTATTGCTGCCAGTGTATCCGCCGTTCATGTGGGTTGACCAAATACTGGTTCCGGGCGCTGAGAGATCTATCCAGGTCCCATAATTGGAAGCTAGACCAAGATTCCAAATTGAGCGCGCATCATTTTGATCCACGGCCGCCACCGCCAGAACTGTTGAATAATAGGCCGGATAAGTATTCCAATCTAGGTTATCATTCCCGGCTGCAGCCACTAAAACAATTCCGGCTTGATAAGCTTCCAAACATTTATCCTTAAGCCCCTGAGGGTTTTCCTCCACATATTTATTGCCCCCTGAATTATACTGACCAAAACTCATATTAATGACATCCACTCCCTCGGATATGGCCCTTTCGATCCCCTCCAAAATATCATCCATGTCTCCATATCCCTCATGATTTAATACCTTTATAGGTACTAGTTGGGCCCGCCAGTCCACCCCTGCCACACCCTTGGCGTTGTTGGTGGTCGCGCCAATCACTCCCGAAACGCTCGTCCCATGTCCATAATCATCCAGGGGATTATCATCATTGTTTACGAAATCCCAGCCCTTGGCAACATCCACCCTTCCCTGAAAATCCTCATGGTTATAGTTTATCCCCGTATCCAAAACCGCGATCAAGACGCTGCTTTCCCCGGTGGTTCGATCCCAGGCTTGAGGGGCCTTGATGTTTGTTAAGCCGTACTGATTGGCAAAGTAGGTATCGTTGGGATTAGTATCAAAAGCGCGCACTCTGCTCACCCGAGAAACAGAAATGACGTTCGGATCTTTTTTGTAATCTTCTATGGCTTTTAAAATATCTTGGTCTTCAGGAACATACAGCACAAAATTATCCGCGAGATGGGTCCATTCCGGCCGAGCCTCTAGAACCTGCTTGTAAAGCTGCTTGACGCGCACGACCCCATATTTGGCATTCAATGCTCTTATAGAGGCGGCTCTCACAGCCGCCGCTCTTACTGCTGCGATCCTCATTCCTCTGGGGGTCTCAAGCACTCCCGGCTTAAATTTGATCATGATCTTGCCTGGAGCGTAGTCCCCGTAAGCCGCTGAAGCACAGAGGATGGCCAAGGAAATAATAATAATGTTCAAGAAGCGGATAAAAATATTTCTCGTCAACATGCGGTTGAAGTATAGCATGAAATATGGTTATAATAAACACGCCATGAAAAATCTAGCCGAACGCGGAAAGAAAGTTTTGTCCCCGGTGCTCGGACGATACTTTGCTGATTTCGAAATCAAGAAAGGCAAGGGTTGTTACCTCTTTGGAACGGACGCCAAAAAATATCTGGATTTCTCGTCCGGGATCGCGGTTTGCTCGACCGGTCACGCCCATCCCAAAGTCGTAGCTGCGGCAAAAAAGCAAGTTGAAAATCTTATTCACATTTGCATCGGAGTCGCTAATTATGAACCCTACATTGCCCTGGCGGAAAAATTAAGCAAGATCGTTCCGATCAAAAATGCGCAGTTTTTCTTTTGCCAAAGCGGCTCGGAAGCGGTTGAGGCTGCCATAAAATTGGCAAAATATGCCACAAAAAAACCGGGATTGGTTGCGATCCGCGGCGCTTTTCACGGGAGAACCTTTGGAGCGCTCTCGCTCACCACCTCCAAAATGAAATACCGTGAAGGCTATGAACCGCTCCTACCCAAGGTTTACATTGCCAAACCGGATCTGAAAGCAGTTGAGAAATTGCTCAAGACAAAAAAGATCGCGGCAGTCATTCTCGAACTGATCCTTGGAGAAGGGGGCTATGTCCTGCTTCCCAAAAAGCTTGTGCAGGGTATCCGCAAGCTCTGCAGCAAACATAAGGCACTTTTGATCCT
>JAZFXQ010000068.1:0-2237 GCA_036448795.1 Candidatus Margulisiibacteriota bacterium
CGATATCTTTCAGGTTTCCATCTCGCAGATCACTTCTGCTTATTTCGAATACTGGAAGCGGGAGGTGCCGGATCTGGTTCTGGCTTCTGACTTTTTGATCATGGCGGCCTATCTCTTGGAAATGAAATCCAAGGCTCTCCTTCCGGCCAAGGAGGAGGAAGTGGGAGATGAGATCTTGTCTGATATTGAAGAATCACTGGTTTCTCACATTCAGGAATATGAGGTTTACAAGAATCTGGCCCAGACCCTCCGCCAGCGCAAAGAGGTTTTTGAAAAAGTTTACGGAAGGCATGAGGGTGAGGAAGACGAGAAAGAGATCGAGCTGGTGGATGTATCGCTTAAGGACCTGGTTCTGGCTTTCAAGCGCGTTTATCAAGAGGCGGCCAAGCGTGAGAGTGTAGTCCCGATCGAAGCCGAAGAGATCACGCTTGAAGATCGGATTATTGAGATAAAAAGAATGGTGGCCGGCCGCTCAGCCGGGGTTCCCTTTGATGATATCTTTTTAAGAAAGACCAGATTGGAGATCATGGTTACTTTCCTGGCGGTTTTGGAATTAGCCAAGCAAAGATTTATCCGGATAACCCAGGGGCGCCGTTTTGGATCGATCTTGATCTTTGCGGCCGGCATATATGATGGAAATCCAATTAGCCAAAATTAAAGGGATTTTGGAGTCGCTTTTGTTCGTGGGGCGCAAACCGCTTACCCCGGAAGAGATCGTGCAGGCGCTGAGCGATCAGGCCCTCAATATCTCAGAGCAGGAGATAGTTGCATTGCTGGAGGAGCTTATAAAGGAGCATGAGGGCAGGGGGATCAATATCGTCAAGGTAGCCGGAGGCTATTTGATGGGGACCAATCCGGAGAATGCGGATCATGTGCATAATCTTCTGCACGCCAAAGTGCAGACCTCCCTTACCCCGCAGGCTCTCGAGACCCTGGCCATTATTGCATATAAGCAGCCGGTTACCCGGGCCGAGCTTGAAAGGATCAGGGGGGTCAATTCTGACGGGCCGATCGAGACCCTTATATATAAAAAGTTGATCCAGGAACTTGGCCGCAGTTCAGCGGTCGGGCGACCCTATCTTTACGGGACCACCACTGAGTTTTTAAGGCATTTTGGACTGAAGGATCTTGTAAGCTTACCAGCGCTCCCGGTTTTGCCCGAAGAGCAGGATGTCGTGTTTAAATCCGCTTTGCATGAATGAGCACCACTGAAGCAAGTATTTGCGAAATCTTTAATTCCATCCAGGGCGAAGGACTTTATCTTGGAGAGCGCCAGAGCTTTATCCGCTTTGCCGGGTGTAATCTTTCCTGCCAGTATTGCGATACCCCTCAGGCCCTGTCCGTTCCCAAAGAATTTAAGGTTGAATTTACTCCGGGCAAAAAGAATTTTAAGCAGTTTAAGAATCCGGCCACCGCACCTCAGTTGATTGAATTTGTTTCTTCTTTTGAGAAGCCCAAGGGGGTAAATCATTCCCTAAGTCTAACCGGTGGGGAGCCGCTTCTCCAGGTCGATTTTTTGAAGAAGTTTATTCCTGAGCTACGCAAAGAGATAAGTTTGCCGATTTATTTGGAAACCAATGGGGTGCTGCCGGATCATTTGGCCGAGGTCATTGATCTGGTCGATATTATTTCCTTTGACATAAAGCTTCCGAGCGCGACCGGCCTCTCTCCTTACTGGAAAGAACACAAGAAAGCATTGGAGATAGCTTACATGAAAGAGGTCTTTGTAAAGATCGTCTTTACGCGCGATTCAAAAGCAAAGGAAATGGATGAAGCGGTTTCTTTGATCGCGGATCTAGATGAAAAGATCCCTCTGGTGCTCTCGCCGGTCACTCCGCATGGTCCGATCAAACACCGCCCGAATCCGGATCAAATCCTGGCCTTTCAGGCAATTTCCAAGCGAAGATTAGAAAAGGTCAAGGTTATTCCGCAGGTCCACAAAATCTTCGGAATACTTTGATCAGCTTTTTGAGAGGCGGGCGATAATTTTCTTGAGCCACTTGATGTTCTTTTTGTGCTCGGGGTTGAACTCCATTTTTTGCAGAGATTTTATAAGGTTTAATTTGTATTCCGCAGCCTCCAGGGTGAGTTTATCAAGCTGAGCTTCTATCCAGGCTTTGGCTTCAGGTTTGGCGGAAGCCAGGGTTTCTTTCTTGATCTCCTCAGAAATTGCCTCAAATTCTTCTTTTGTTTCTGAAAGGAGCCGTTTTAAGTGGTGTTCCTTGATGCGGGAGACC
>JAZFXQ010000069.1:0-2224 GCA_036448795.1 Candidatus Margulisiibacteriota bacterium
GGTAGAAATGTGCAGAAAGGATCTAAAAAGCAATATACCGATCGTGCTTCATTTGGATCATGGAGATTCTTTTGAGCTCTGTCAGTCCTGTGTGGACTATGGATTTTCTTCGGTCATGATCGATGGCTCTCACCTGCCCTATGATGAAAATGTGGCTTTAACCAAAAAGGTGGTCGAATATGCTCATCAATACGACGTAACGGTTGAAGGGGAGCTTGGAGTTCTGGCAGGGATCGAAGAGCATGTCGTTGCTGAAAAGTCCAACTATACTAAACCGGAAGAGGTCCAGGATTTTGTGGGAAAAACCGGCGTGGACAGCCTGGCCATCTCTATCGGAACTTCTCACGGCGCTTTCAAGTTCAAGCTTAAGCCCGGAGAAAGCCCTCCCCCTCTTCGCTTCGATATTCTGAAAGAAGTCGAGAAGAGGCTTCCTGGTTTTCCGATTGTTCTGCACGGATCATCCTCTGTTCCCCAGGAATACATAAAAATGGTTAATCAGTTTGGCGGCAAGATGGAAGGAGCGGTCGGCGTTCCGGAAGACCAGCTGCGAAAAGCGACCAAATCTGCGGTCTGCAAGATCAATATCGACAGCGACGGAAGACTGGTGGTTACCGCCATCATCAGAAAGGTGTTTGCGGAAAAGCCCGGAGAATTTGATCCCAGAAAATATTTAGGCCCGGCGCGAGAAGAACTGATTAAACTGCTCAAACATAAAAACGAGCATGTATTAGGATCGGCCGGAAAGGCATAAGGCAGAAAGGAGCAATGAGCATGTCAGTAAAAGTCGGAGTTTTAACCGGTGGCGGGGACTGCCCGGGATTAAATCCAGTAATCAGGGCCATTGTCCGCAAGGGAATAGAGATCTACCATTACGACATGGTGGGGCTCTATCATGGATGGTCAGGGCTCCTTAATATGAATTCCGGTCCGCTTGATCTCAGGACGGTTTCCGGGATTTTACCACGGGGAGGGACCATTCTTGGAACTTCCCGCACCAATCCAGAAAAAGAAGAGGGTGGCCTTGAAAAAGCCAAGAAGAACTTTAAAAAAATGGGGCTGGACGCCCTAATTGTGATTGGCGGAGAGGATACCCTAGGGGTGGCAAATAAATTATCCAAGATGGGGGTCCATGTAGTTGGCGTTCCAAAAACCATTGATAATGACCTCTCTGCTACTGATTTCACGTTCGGTTTTGACACTTCGGTGAACATTGTCATGGAAGCTATTGATCGCCTGCATACCACAGCCGAATCCCATGATCGGGTTATGGTAGTGGAAGTTATGGGAAGGCACGCCGGATGGATCGCTGTCTATGGTGGATTATCTGGAGGCGCAGATGTCATCCTGATTCCAGAGGAACCCTTTGAGCTGGATGAAGTCTGCGAATTAATCAAGAAGAGGCATGCCCGCGGTAAAAATTTCAGCATTGTGGTCGCCTCTGAAGGAGCGCAACCCAAGGAGGGAGCGTCCGGTGGAGAATTTTTTACCAAAGATAAGACCCTGGATGCTTTTGGACACGTAAAGCTTGGCGGCATTGGAGACGCGCTTGCCAAGGCCATAGAAACCCGAACCGGGTTTGAGACCCGTTCGGTGGTCTTGGGTCATATTCAAAGGGGTGGTTCACCTACGGCCTTCGATCGAGTGCTTGGCACCAGATTTGGCATAGCTGCCATTGACCTGGTTCACAGAAAAGAATACGGAAGGATGGTAGCTCTGCAGGGGAACAAAATTGTCTCAGTCGCGATCGAGAAAGCAGTCACTAAACTTAAAACCGTAGACAAAGAGCTTTACGATATCGCGAAAGTGTTCTTTGGATAAGCTAAGTCGCCAGCATATTCGCCACGCGCAGCTGTTCGAAGTCGATCTTCTTCGTAGTCTTTACAATTTTACTAATTGGGAATAAGCATACCCTATCTGAGATCGATCCAACCAGATAGCCATGTTTCCCTTTGATCAGAGATTCAACCGCAGCCGACCCCAACTTACAGGCTAATTCACGGCTTAGAGAAGAGGGAGATCCTCCGCGCTGGACATAACCAAGGTTTGTCACTCTGACCTCAATATTTAACATATCTCGCAGCTTGTCCGCGATCTTAAATACATCCCCTACCCCCTCAGCCACAATAATAATAAAACTTTCTTTTCCTCTTTCCTGGCCGATCCTGATCTGTCGGGCGAGCTTTTCCAGATCATATTTGACTTCTGGAATAAGAATTGCTTCTGC
>JAZFXQ010000070.1:0-8730 GCA_036448795.1 Candidatus Margulisiibacteriota bacterium
TTCAATATATATCGATCGGAATCACCTTGGTCGAGAGGGTTTCAGGGTTTAAGCTCATATTGATCCTGCCGGTTTTCATAACCCTGGCTTTGGTCTTCTTTTTGATCACGGTCCTGATCTTGGTGGGGGTGTTTGCATTTGCGTTTTTTATCCTGTTTTATGCGGTAGGGCTTTTATTGCATTATGTTTACCTGTTCTTGGGCGGGAAAGGGAGTTTAAATCGCATGCTGCAGTGCATGTTCTACAGCAGCGCGGCCATGATCTTTGGGGTGATAATTTTATTGCTCATGATCTTTAATGCTTACGCCAAGCTTGATTTTTCTCTTTTCCGGGCGGGATTTAATTCCATTTATTATTTGATCCTCCTTTATATCTATGGGCTCTGGGCGGTGGCCGGAAGAAAAACTTACGGGGTTGTGCGCTGGAAGGCCTTTCTGGGAGCGGTTCTTCCAGTAATTATACTGTTGATTTTTGGGATTGTGTTTGATAAAATAGCACTTCCGAAATTACAACCATGGATAACATAATTGAAATTCGCTGGCACGGGAGAGGAGGGCAGGGCGCTAAAACTGCGGCTCTGCTTTTTGCGGATGCGGCCATGGAGTTGGGAAAAAATATCCAAGCCTTTCCGGAGTATGGTCCAGAGCGTATGGGAGCCCCGGTCCAATCTTTTAACCGTTTGTCAGATGGTCCGATCACGGTCCACTGCGGCATCACTGCTCCGCAGATCGTGATCGTGCTTGATCCAACCTTGATGGCCACGGTTGATGTGACCCAGGGACTTCCTTCGGATGGAAGTTTGATCGTCAATACCTCTAAAGCTCCGAGCGAGATAAGGAAAGAGATCGGCTTGAAAGGGGCAAAGGTCTATGCGGTCAATGCCTCGGCCATCGCCATGGATAAGATCGGGCGCAACATCCCCAATACTCCCATGCTGGGAGCTCTGGTAAAAGTTTCCGGTCTCCTGGATTTTGACAAGATGCTTAAGAATACCGAGGGCAAGCTAAAAAAGAAATTCGCCCACAAACCTGAGATCATTAAGGGTAATATTCTGGCCATCCAAGCCGCGTATGAGAGCGTGAAGGGAGAATAGCAGGATGAAAAAGAACATGGGCTGGAAGGAGCTCTGGCATGGGGATTCGCTTCCGGCCGGAACCGCAAAGGAATTCCAAACCGGGGACTGGCGCTCTGAGAAACCGGTCTTTCATAAAGAAAACTGCATCAACTGCTATTTTTGCTGGATCTATTGTCCGGATTCTGCCATCATTTTAGATGAAAATAATAAAGTAGCCGGAATTGACTATCGATACTGTAAGGGCTGCGGGATCTGTGATAAAGAATGCCCGACCAAGAATGAGAAACGGGCCATCACCACGGAAGCGGAGAGGAAGTAGGTTATGCCAATTATAGCAAAGACAGGAAATGAGGCCATGGCGGAGGCCATGCGCCAGATCAATCCGGACGTGGTGGCGGCATATCCCATCACGCCTGCCACCGAGATCGTCATGATCTTTGCCCAGTTCGTGGCGGATGGTCTGGTGGAGACCGAATTCGTAGCGGTGGAATCCGAACATTCAGCCATGAGCGCTTGTGTAGGAGCATCCGCTGCCGGTTGCAGGGTCATGACCAGTACCGCTTCTCAAGGCCTGCAGCTTATGTCTGAGATTTTGCCCATTGCTTCGGCTTTGCGGTTGCCAATTGTCCTGTGCGAAGTCAACCGCGCTCTTTCTGGACCGATCAACATCCACTGCGACCACAGCGATACCATGGCGGTCAGGGATTTTGGCTGGCTCCAGGTTTATGCGGAAAACGCCCAGGAGGCATACGACAGCGTTATTCAGATGATAAAGATCTCTGAGGATGAGCGGGTGCGGATCCCCGGCATGGTATCCACGGATGGTTTTATCATCTCCCACTGCATGGAAAAGGTCGATGCCCTGGAAGATGCTGAGGTCAAGAAATATATCGGCGAACACAAAGTGATCAATTCCATGCTTGATTTAAATAAACCGATAACGCTTGGGTCTTTAGATCTTCAGGATTATTACTTTGAGCATAAGATGCCGATCGTGGAAGCAATGCAAAAGGCCAAGGGTGTGATCCTGGAGGTAGGCAAGGATTTTGGAAAGCAGTATGGGCGCGAGTACGGGCTGCTTGAGGAATATAAATTGAAAGATGCGGAAGTTGCGCTGGTCGCCATGGGATCGACCTGTGGAACAGCCCGGGCAGTGGTTGACGAACTACGGGAAAAAGGGGTTAAAGCCGGATTGCTTAAAGTTCGTGTATTTCGACCGTTTCCGGCTGAGGAGATCGTCCAGGCCCTTTCAAAAGTGAAAGCAGCTGCGATCCTGGACAGAAGCGATAGTTTTAGTGACCAGGGCGGGCAGCTTTTTACTGAAATAAGATCAGCAATGTATGAGCAGAAAACAAGACCGCTTATGTCTAATTACATTTACGGACTGGGCGGAAGAGAGATCTCATTGGAAGACATCCGCAAGATCTTTGCTGAACAGAAAGAAGTCACGGTATCTGGTAAAGTCCAGCACTTCGGCGTAAGGGAGTAACAAAAAATGCCAACTCTAAAAGAACTTGCAACAAGAAAAGATCCATTGACCGGCGGACACCGGGCCTGTTCAGGCTGCGGAGCGCCGATCGTTGTGCGCAATGTCCTTATGGCCAGCAAAGATCCAGTGGTGGTCACCTCTGCGACCGGATGTTTGGAAGTGGTTACCACTATTTTCCCGTATACCGCATGGAATGTTCCCTTCCTGCACAATGCCTTTGAAAATTCAGCGGCAACCTGTTCGGGGATCGAGGCAGCTTATCAAGCCCTGAAGAAGAAAGGAAAAATAAAAATCGAACATATTAACTTTGTGGCTTTTGGCGGGGATGGGGGAACCTACGATATCGGCTTGCAGTCTTTGTCCGGGGCAGTGGAGCGCGGACACGATATGCTTTATGTCTGCTATAATAACGAGGCCTATATGAATACCGGAATCCAGCGCTCCTCTGCCACTCCCAAAGGGGCTTCCACCACCACCGCTCCAGCCGGGAAAGTCATTCCGGGCAAGGTTCAATTCACTAAAAATCTGACCGAGATCATGGCGGCCCATGATCTTCCCTATGTTGCTCAATCGGCGGTTGGTTTCTGGCGGGATCTTGCAATGAAGGCAGAAAAAGCCTTTTCCATCCGGGGACCCAAGTTCCTGAACGTGATCCAGCCCTGCCGCTTAGGCTGGGGGTATAAACCGGAGCTCACTCCAGAGATGGGCAGATTGGCTGCGGATACCTGCATCTGGCCGCTTTATGAGGTCGAGAACGGAAAGTATAAATTGAATTATAAGCCCAAACAAAAGAAGCCGGTCATTGAATTTCTGAAGAGCCAGGACCGCTTTAGGCACCTCTTCCGGCCCGGCAGCGAGAGCGTGGTCGAGGCCATACAGAAAGAGGTTGATCGCCGCTGGGAAGTCCTGCTTGAAAGGTGCGGAGAAAAAGGAGGAACGAAGGGATGAACAAAAAACAGTTAGCGGGAAAAGTGGGAAGCAAGATGAAGATCACCAAAGCCAAGGCCGAGCGGATCATTGATGCAGCCCTTGATTCCATAAGCGAAGCTCTGATCGCCGGAGAAAAGGTAAGGTTGGTCGGGTTTGGAAATTTCGTGGTCAGAAAAAGAAAGGGAAGAATTGGACGGAATCCCCAGACCGGAGAAAAGATCACCATCGGCGAATCCAAGGCCCCTGCTTTTGTGCCGGGGATCAATCTAAAGAAAGCAGTCAAGGGGAAGTAAGCGTCGGGGCTAACTAAAATATGGTAAAAGTAGACGAAGAACTGCTTAAATTGCTGGAAGTTCTGCCTCCGCGAGTCAAGCAAGCCCTTCTTAAACTTGAAAACGTTAACTCTCTGATCGAGGTTGTTCTGGATCTCGGCAAGTCCCCTGAGGCCCGCTTCGAAGATAAGGTTCTCTATATTCCCGGAGACCAGGTCTCTCAAGAAGACATCGATTTTTTGGTGACAAAGATCGGAGAATTCACCGGTGACAACCGGTCCGGGATCGAGCGGACCCTCCACCGCATCTCCTGCATGCGGAATCGAATGGGAAAGATCATTGGTCTTACCTGCCGGGTGGGCCGTGCCGTCTACGGTACGAATGATATTATCCAGGATGCCATCGAGTCCGGGAAAAATATCCTTTTTATGGGGCCGCCCGGGATCGGGAAAACGACCAAGCTGCGCGAAGCGGCCCGCATCCTCTCGGATAAATTCAATAAACGCGTGATCGTGGTCGATACCAGTAACGAGATCGCCGGGGACGGGGATATGCCGCATCCCGGGATCGGGCGGGCCAGGCGCATGCAGGTCTCTTCTCCCGATCTTCAGCACAAGATCATGATCGAGGCAGTTGAGAACCATATGCCGGAGGTGGTCATTGTGGATGAGATCGGGACCGAGGCTGAGGCTGCGGCCTGCCGCACCATTGCCGAGCGCGGGGTTCAGCTCATCGGTACCGCCCATGGCAATGCCCTGGAAAATATCATAAGCAATCCCACTCTTTCGGACCTGGTAGGGGGGATACAGTCGGTAATTCTGGGAGATGAAGAAGCCAAGCGCCGCAGAACGCAGAAAGCGATCCTTGAAAGAAAGGCGCCCCCCACTTTTGATATTGCCATCGAGATCCAGGAAAGGGATAAATTCGCGATCTATCCGGATGTGGCTCATGCGGTGGATGCACTGCTGCGGGGGAAAATCCCTCAGCCTGAGATCCGCGTCCGTACTCCTTCAGGCAAGATCGAAATTCAGCAAAAATCAGCAGTCATGCCTGAGCCTACCCAAGAAGAACTTGAAAGAGCACATGTGGAAAAGGGGAGGGGACCAGCTAGAATTTATCCCTTTGGAGTGAATCGAGGTCATTTAGAGCGGGCCATGCGGGCCATGCAGCTGCCGGCAGTGGCTGCCCCGAGCCTGGACGAAGCGGACCTGGTGCTCACCACCAAGTCCAAGGCGCGGCCCGGAACCAAGATCGTGAAAGCGGCTGAAGAACATAATCTTCCCATCCATGTCATCCGGAAAAATGTTTCTTCCCAGATCATGAAATTCCTTAAATATTATTTTAAGGTGGGAAATCCGGAAGAGGCCGAAGAGATCGCTTTGCGGGAAGTTACCGAGGCAATCGAGCAGGTAAGAAATTCTGGAAAATCTATTGACCTTAACCCGCAGAACGCATATGTGCGAAGGCTCCAGCATCAGAAGGTGGATGAGGCTGGTCTGCATTCTGAATCAGTGGGAGAGGAGCCCAAGCGGAGGCTGCGGATCTATCCGGCGTAGTTTCCAACTGATTTTTGGTCGGCTATATTTTTTTAAGCCTATCCTTTCCCTTTGGATAATTCCGTACATTTTATCCAATTTCCCTTCAAGCTTATTACGCAGTTCAGTTACTTTATCCTTTGGCACTTCAAAAACCTCGGCGACCCGCGCTTTAGTTACCCAATTTTTATAAGTTAATTCAAAAAGTTTTCGCTCTTTGGAGCTTAGAGCCTTTAGCATCAAATTCAAGGCTTTTTCATCATCTGACCATTTTTTGTAAGGTGACAATCTCTGCGAATTGGAACTTTTTTTATTCAGGATCTTTTTCGCTTTTTCTGATTTTTGCTCGGCTCCTTGACGGGTCATCCCCATGATCTCTCCCGCTTCCCGATAGTTCATTTTTTGGCCCGGATAGTCAGGGGCTAAACGATTCAGTAATTCCAGCACTCTTTTATGGTCGGGTGGTAAGGTATTAAGAAATCGACGAAGAGTGAGCATTGCAATTACAGCGCTTTCCAGATCAAGATTTGCCTGATCTGCTATGAGTTCATGCCAGGTGGGGCCGTCCTTCTTGTTGACCGGATGGTCAAAAGAAATATTCCAGACATTTGTGGAGAGCAATTCTTCAACTTTTTCTAAGGGAAGGCCCAACATTTCGGAGAGCTGTTCGATCGTGGGGTATTCTCCGGTGAGGGCCCTGTAACTTTCAGCTGATCTTCCCAAACATCTCTTTGCCTCAGCTTTATTTCTCGGCAGTCTCACGTCGTGGGCTTTAAATACGAGTGCATACTGAATTTCCGCCCGGATCCAGTCGGGGGCCATGGTCGAGAATCTGAATCCTCTTTCAGGCTCAAATTTTTTAATAGCTTTCATAAGGCCGACGTATCCTTCTTGCACCAGGTCTTTAAGGTCTAAGCCCAGGTCAAGATATTTCATTGCAGTAAAGAATATATGCTTTCGAAACTGCCGGGCAAGAGTTTCCCTGGCTTTTTCCGCCGATCTTCCGCCGAATTTAATTTGTTGAAAAAGCGCAAGTTCCTCTTCGCGCGATCGAAAATCTTCTTTTAGGGTGGTTTGAGAGATGCTCGGAGAAAAATATGGCTTTGAAAAAGATTTTAGAGCATCTTTAAATGGATGTAGTTTCGGAGAACTATATTGCGATCTAATTCTTGCGATTCGTGACATTTGATAGGCCTCTTAAATATTTCGACAAATTTAGGAAAAATTTCAGTTTTTAGAAGGATTTTTATGGAGAAGATTTATAGATCAGATGTTTTTTCCATTGTTTGTCATCTGGTTTAGGAAAGTCTGTGCGGAAGTGCGCGCCGCGGGATTCCCTGCGGTCCAGGGCAGCCTGGATGATGAGTCTGGCTGCCTGGGTCAGATTTTTTAATTCAATTTCGTCTTTGGTAAAAGGAATATAATCCAGCTTCTTTTCGACCCCTTCGATCTTTTCGGCGGCCCGGTTAAGGGTTTCTTGGGATCTTACGATCCCAACTTCCCTCCACATGGTAGTTTTAATGGCTAGTTTGTTCTGCTGAATTTCGACCCTTCTTACACAAGATATAGGGTGCTTAAGCTCTGAGGCTACATCGATCTTGCTCAATTCTTTGGCCTCGGATTTGGCAGCTAAAGCCGCGCGATGGCCAAAGACCAATCCATCTAAGAGTGAGTTTGAGGCCAGGCGGTTGGCTCCGTGAATTCCAAGGGAGGCGCATTCTCCGGCCGCGTAAAGATCGGGGATATTGGTTTTTCCGTGGATGTTGGTTTTTATTCCTCCCATTGAATAGTGAGCTGACGGAGCGACCGGTATATTATCCTTGGTGATGTCCAGTCCTCTTTCCAGGCAGGTTTTATAAATTACCGGAAAACGCTTCCTGATCTTTTCATGATCAAGTTTGGCTAAACTCAAAGAAACATGATCGGCTTTGGTTTGCTTCATTTCCTGGAAGATCGCCCGGGAGACAATATCCCTGGGAGCCAGTTCTCCTTTGACATTGTATTTTTGCATGAATCTTTCGCCCTTGGCGTTTAAAAGCGTAGCTCCTTCACCGCGCACAGCTTCGGAGATCAAAAAGCGGGGCAGGGCGATAATATCCTTGAGCTCTTCGAATTGAATAAGCGAGGTAGGGTGGAACTGAACAAATTCCATGTCAGTCACTTCTGCTCCTGCCCGATAAGCCATGGCCACTCCGTCGCCGGTGGCTACTTCCGGATTGGTAGTATAGAGATAAACGTGACCCAAGCCGCCGGTGGTGATAAGGGTGGTCTTGGCCAGGAAAATCTTGATGATGTTCTTTTCCAGGTCAAGAGCTTTTACACCGACACATTTGCCATCCCGGATGATGAGGTCCATCCCGAGCATGTACTGTCGGATATCTGCTAATTTGTCCGAGACAATTTTTGATCCCAGGGTTCTTTGGATTTCTTCTCCGGTGGTATCGCCGGCATGCAGGATCCTTCTTCGCTTGTGCGCGCCTTCCAGGCCGAGGGCAAATCCGCCGCCGGCTTCAGTTTCAGCGCGGTCAAAGCGAGCACCCATTTCGATCAGTTCTTTTACTCGTTCAACGCCTTCGTTAACCAGGATCCGGACGGCTTCCTCATCACATAAGCCAGCTCCGGCTTCAATGGTATCTTCGAAGTGGAACTGGGTTGAATCTCGGATCTGATCAATGGCAGCTGCGATTCCGCCCTGGGCTTTTTCCGTGGCGGTCTCTCCGATCTTTCCTTTGGTGAGGATGATAACTTTTCCGTATTTGGAGGCTTCCAGGGCTGCGGAAAGACCGGCAATTCCTCCGCCCACAATTAGAAAATCGCACTGTTCTATGTTGAACATGGCTAGATTATACAACTATTGCGGAAGATTGACAAATTGTGCTAAACTGATAAAGATGAGAGAATTTGGGGTAAAACTGATCCAATTTACGAATATGAATCCGGTCTTTAAGGGGGCCTCGGTCACCATTGTGGGTCTTTTGGCTCTGCTTTTTGCTTTCTGGATGAGGGAACGCTGGAAGGAGCCAATCAAGGGCGGGTTTATCGTATTTATCGGGCTGTCGATCTTTATTGTGCTCTACGGATTATATATTTTGATCTTTCAACCACAGTGGTGGAAGTTACCCTACTAAGCGAACGTTGCCGGGTCGTCTAATGGCAGGACAGCTGCCTCTGGAGCAGCCTGTGAGGGTTCGAGTCCTTCCCCGGCAGTTTTTATTTACCCTTCGGAAAGCTTGACTTATTCATCCCACAAGCTACAATATTCTTGTTGCATGTTCAAGAGGTAAATAATGGCTGAAATTCTTAAAAAAGAACCAAAATCTATGACTGCCAAGCGCGCCCGGGCGGAGGAGGAGCTGCGTAATTCTCATGCAAATTTATCCGCGCTTTTAGAGAATACAGACGACTATATTCTTATTAGCGACAAAAATG
>JAZFXQ010000071.1:0-2368 GCA_036448795.1 Candidatus Margulisiibacteriota bacterium
TCAAAACAAGGCCTCCCGGCTCTGACAGCCTTAATGGCCCTCTTCTGAGCTTCCCTTACGATACGAAAAACCTTACCCTGCTTTTGAGTAGGTTTAGCGACGGTCACGGTCCTAGTTATATCCGAGCAATATCCATTATACAACGCCCCAAAATCGATAACAACCAAGTCTCCCTTCCTGATCTTCTTGTCTGTGGCAAATCCATGGGGTTTAGCTGATCTCTTTCCTGAAGCAACAATAATGCGGAAAGAGGGCTTGGCATAGAACTTTTTGAGCAAAACCTTTATTTTCGATGCGATATCCTTCTCGCTTTGCCCAGCCTTTATCTTCAATAAGCTAAAAACCCGATCGGCAATATAAACCGCTTTGCGTTGGGATTTGTTCACTTCTTCAGAAAATTAACTGCAGCCCTTAGCCCTAGCATGTAACTATTCACACCAAATCCAGCGATTTGCCCTACTGCCACTGGGGCAATTACAGATTTTTGCCGGAATTCTTCACGCGCATAGATATTGGAAAGATGAACCTCAATCGTTGGGATCTTTACTGCAGCGATAGCATCCCGAATCGCTACGCTATAGTGCGTATAACCACCCGGGTTAATAAGAATAGCGCCAAATTTTCCTTTAGCAGATTGAATTGTGTTTACAATTTCGCCTTCCACATTGTTTTGAAAAGTCTCTATTCCTACCTTTAGTTCTTTAGCCAATGCCCTTAATTTACTATCAATGTCTTTTAGAGAAACCTTTCCATAAACGTCTACTTCACGGTTCCCTAATAAATTCAAATTAGGGCCATGAATCACCAAAATCTTATTAGCCATGATTTCCTCCTATCCTGGATATCCGCGTACATGATTTTATCACAATCCCGAACCCCTTATCAAGACAAACCAAAAATGCTATAATTTTGATCATGCCCGAAAAGAAGAATTTACCAACCGGCAAAGTAATATTAGTCATCTTTTTTATGATCCTTGCTGCAGTCGCTGGCTTTTTGCTTCCGATCCTGAATCAGCTCCCCGATGTAGAAACCATAGATACTTATCTCCCAAGCGAGACTACCCTGATCTTTTCGGCGGACGGAAAGGTTTTGGCCCGATTGCACCGGGAAGAAAACCGCCAGGTCGTCCCTCTTTCTAAGATCTCCGTTTATATGCAAAAAGCAGTTATTGCCACGGAAGACCCCAGGTTTTTCAGCCATCACGGGTTGGATTTTTACGGCATCTTCCGGGCCGGCGTAAAAAATCTGATCTATGGGCGGATAGTTGAAGGCGGAAGCAGCATAACCCAGCAGCTGGCGCGGAATTTGTTCCTGACCCGAAAGAGGACCCTGACCCGCAAGTTTGCCGAATTGATCCTGGCTCTGCAGATCGAGAGAAGATACACCAAGGAAGAGATCCTTGAGCTTTATTTAAATCAGGTATATTTCGGGCATAATACTTACGGGATAGAGTCAGCAGCAAATCTCTATTTTGGAAAGACTGCAGCCGAGCTCAGCCTGGCGGAATCCGCCATGCTCGCCGGACTGATCCCGGGACCGGAACTTTATTCACCCTATCGGAATTACAAGGGAGCAAAATCAAGACAAATATACGTATTAAATAAACTTCTTGACACGAGGCTGGTTGACGAGCGAGAAGTCAAACTGGCCGCTATCGAAACTCTGGAATTTTCTCCCAAGAACCTAAAAAGATTTGGTGAAGTGGCCCCCTATTTTATCAGCCATGTCTTAAACAAACTTCTTTCCACATACGGAGAGGAAACCGTCTACCACGAAGGTTTACGGGTATTTACAACTTTAGATACATCTCATCAGGCGGCTGCCGAGGAAATTATCACCAAGTTTGCAACAGAAGAGGGAGAAAAATTTAACTTTTCGCAGGCAGCATTGGTTTCCATCGATCCCCGCACCGGCTATATCAAAGCCATGGTCGGAGGAGTTGACTATTTTGAGAGCAAATTTAACCGCGCCACCCAGGCCAAACGCCAACCTGGCTCATCCTTTAAACCCTTTGTATATGCCGCAGCCATGGAGCAAGGTATTTCTCCCGGCACCATCCTCATGGATACCCCCACTACTTTTGATGTCTATCCCAATGAATGGAATCCGGAAGGGACCTGGGAACCGAAAAACTTTGATAAAAAATTCAGAGGGCCTGTCACCTTAAGATACGCACTTGAAAAATCGCTGAATGTGCCTTCGGTCAAATTACTTGAACGGGTGGGAATCCATTCTGCCATCAATGTCGCCAAACGCATGGGGATCAAAAGCCATATTGAACCTGGACTGGCTTTGCCCCTCGGCGTATCAGAAGTATCCTTGCTCGAGATGACTTCCGCTTTTGGAACCTTTGCCAATTCTGGAA
>JAZFXQ010000072.1:0-2888 GCA_036448795.1 Candidatus Margulisiibacteriota bacterium
AACCCCACCAGGCTCCCCACGATCACCAAAAAGAGGGGCTCGATCAGAGAGGTAATTTTCTTGAGAGCGTAGTCCACAGACATCTCGTAGAAGTCCGCGATCTTGGAGAGCATTTTGTCCAGGGAGCCGGCTTCTTCACCGACCGCGGTCATCTTTACCGCCATGGGTGGGAACTCCTTGCTCTCTTTGAGCTGTTCGGATAAGGTCCCTCCCCGGCGCACATTATTATGGGATTCTCTGATGACGGCGGCATAGACCGAATTTTCAGTGGTTTTTTCCAGAGTTTCTAAAGCCTGCAGCATGGGCACCCCCGAGGAAAGCAGTGAGGAGAGGGTCCTGGAAAAGCTGGCGATCTCTACCTTGCGCGACATCCCGCCCCAGACCGGTATATCTAAAACCAGTTTATCCAGAAAGCCCTTTCCGGTCTTGGTGTTTTTTGCAAACTTTATAAAGAGGCCCATCCCGGCCAGGACGAATAAGAGCAATATCCAGTGATTGCGGATGAGAAGATTGATATTGTACAAAATGCGGGTGGGGAGCGGGAGCGGAACTCCGGCATCCATATACATTTTGACAAATGCCGGAAGAATGGTCAGGATGATAAAGACAACCACGACCACGCTGAAGACCAGCAGGACCACCGGATAAAATAAGGCAGTCGACACTTTCTGCTGGAACTCGGCCTGCCTTTCCATATAGGTTGATAATCGGTTTAAAACCTCTTCCAGGTTCCCGGCGGTTTCCCCGGCCAGGACCATGTTCACAAAAAGGTTGGAGAAAACGCCGGGATGTTTTCGCAGGGATTCTGAAAAAGAAGAGCCGCCTTTCACATCATCCGAGACCTTGGTGATGGTGGACTTAAGTTTACTGTTTTCAGTCTGGTCCACCAGGATATCCAGGGCTGCGATGAGGGGGACACCCGAGCTGAGCATGGCCGAAAGCTGGGCAGCCAGCATCACGTATTCTTCGGTTTTGATGCGAGCACTTAAGCCCGGGATTTCAAGGCTCAACAGGGAAAAGGTTGGGGCGGATTCTACAGAAACCACGGTATAACCCAGTTTGTGAAGGCGGTCGACCACTTCTGTCCGGCTCTCGGCAGCTATCTTACCCTCAATGGCCTTCCCTTTTTCGTTTCTCACTTTATATGCAAAGTTTGTCATATTCATCCCTCACTTAAGGATTTATTCAACCATGGTGGACTGCAGGATCTCATCGATGGTGGTCACCCCGCTCAATGCTTTTTCTAGCCCGCTATTCCGCATGTTTTTCATGCCCCCTTCTTCCGCCGCTCTTTTTATGGTAGAGGCGGATGCTTTGGTAGTGACCAGCTCTTTTATTTTTTCATTCATGACCAGCAGCTCAAACATTCCAGTGCGGCCCTTAAATCCGATCCCCTTACAGGCGTCGCACCCCTTTCCATAATAAAAAGTATCCTCTTTTTTGAGGCTGGGAAAATCTTTCAGTATGGAGGGACTGGGCTTAAAAGGCTCTTTACATGAGGGACAGATAACTCTGACCAACCTTTGGGCGATGATCCCGATCACCGAAGAGGAGATCAAAAAGGGTTCGACCCCCATGTCGATCAAGCGGGTTAAAGCCGAAGCAGAGTCGTTGGTGTGCAGAGTACTTAAGACCAGATGACCGGTCAAAGCAGCATGTACCGCTACTTCGGCAGTTTCTAGATCTCTGATCTCTCCGACCATGATAATGTCGGGATCCTGTCTTAAAATTGATCTAAGTCCCGTGGCAAAGGTAAGCCCGGCTTTGGGATTGACCTGGGCCTGCCGGATCCCGAAGAGATGGTATTCGACCGGGTCCTCGACCGTCATGATATTCTTTTTGGGAGAGTTAAGCATGTTGAGCGCGGAGTAAAGGGTGGTTGTTTTTCCGCTTCCGGTCGGTCCGGTCACCAGAATAATACCATAGGGACAGGCTATGAGCTTTTTGAATCTCTCCAGATCATTTTTGGAAAAACCGATCTCTTCCAGCCCGATCAGGATGGAATGCACATCCAGGAGCCTCATCACCACGTTTTCCCCGTAAATGGTAGGGAAGGTCGAAACCCGCACATCGATGGGGTTGCCTTCGATATCGATCTGAAAGCGGCCGTCCTGGGGGGCGCGTTTGACCGCGATATTCAGATCCGACATTATTTTGGTGCGGGAGATGATGGCCGCCTGCAGATACTTGGGCATGGTCGCCACATCATAGAGGATCCCGTCGACGCGGTGTCTTACTCTTAGAATATTTTCGTCCGGTTCGATATGCAGGTCAGAGGCCCGGTCATGATAAGCCTGGGCGATAAAGGTGTCCACCAGTTTAATGATCGGGGCTTCTTCGGCCAGGCTCCGCAATTTTCTGAGCTCGGATTCTTCCTCGCTCACCGCCACCGATTTCATATCGATCTTTTTTATTATCTCACTGACCCCTGGGCCGCCACCACTAACATAGTAGTATTGATTGATGAGCCGGTTTACCTCTGAATCCGGCGCAACGTTCACCTCGATCTCCATGCCCACCCTGAATCTGATCTCATCCAGGACGATGATGTTCAGGGGATCAGACATGGCTATCACAAGCTTTTTATCTTTTTGCTCGACCGGGATCAAGTGATATCTTCGGGCAGTCTTTTCAGGGACTAAATTTATGGTTTCCGGATCTATCTTTGCCAGATCGGCTTTGGGAATATGGCAGTGCTCCGTGTAGTATTCTAAAATCTTATCCTCGGAAACCATTCCCAGTCTGACCAGAACGTGACTGAGCGCTTCCCCGGTTTTATCAGATTCAAGATGCGCGGTTTGTATTTGAGTGGGACTGATGATCTTATTTTCGGTCAGAAACTCGCTGAGTGTTTTTCTGATTTTAGGCATATTTTGAATTAAATATAT
>JAZFXQ010000073.1:0-2297 GCA_036448795.1 Candidatus Margulisiibacteriota bacterium
TCAATTTTATTCCCTTTTCGGTGATGCAAGCTTTTTCACACTGCCCGCAATATATACAAACATCCTGATGATGAATTAGTTTTCTTACCTTTTTATCCTTATCATCCTCAACATCAATTGCTCGAGCCGGGCAGACTTCTGCACAGGCACTGCAACCTACACAATCATCTTTGTAATACTCAGGCTTGCCGCGATATCCTTCCGGCGGAACAGACGGCTCAAACGGAAACTTGGTCGTAAATAGGCCAAATAAAGCTGCCGTGATAGCTTCTTTTAATATTCTAAATTGAAAGATACCCGGTAGTTTCACTTCTCTTCCTCGTATTTATCGCAAACGCTCTTTTTCCAGAGCTTGACCCCATAAATATGCGCCCCGCGGGCAATGGCATGAGCCGCGGTGGGAGAAGTCAATACTATAAAGAATATGCAAAGAAGGGCCTTAAGCCCCACATCGTTAAATCCAGAGTAGAATAGAGCCCCAAATAGTATAGAACAGGTCCCTAAAGTTACGCACTTGGTGGCAGCCTGCAGTCTATTGTAAACATCTGGAAGACGAATCAGCCCAAAACTTCCAAAGAAATTGAAAGCCAGGCCGACCACCATGAAAATCAGGCCAATTATTTCATTCATCGAATTGTTTCCCCTCTAAATACTTGGCCAAAGCCAGGGTTCCCACAAAACCCAGGATCGCCCAGGAAAGCGCAATGTCCATTAAAAACCGCCTGGGAACAAAAACCGTCGCAAAAGCACAAAAACCGATCACTAATATACCCAGGATATCTAAAGCTACGATCCGGTCGGCCGAGGTCGGCCCCCGGAGCATTCTGTAGAGGCACATGAAACAACACAGTATCAGTGCTATTGAAAAGAAAGCTGGTATTCCGGATATCATTCAAAGATCTCCTTAAGAATTTTCTCAAATCTCTGAGAAATCATTCTGGTTGCTTCCTCAACATCTTGAGATTTCACATCTATCCAGTGAACATACATATAACCGTCTTTTATATCCACGCATAGGGTCCCGGGGGTCAAGGTGATTGAATTAGCCAGCATAGCTAACGCTATCTCGCTCTTTAGCTCGGTCTTTATCTTAACGATTCCCGGATTAATGGGCAGCCGCGGATGGATAACCCGATAGGCCACATCAAGGTTAGCCATAATCACATAATAGAGGAACAAAGGAACATATCTGAAGAAATATATCCATCTTTTTGGATGAAAAACCTTCTCGGGATGGATGGAAAATATATTTCCAAAAATAAGAGCGATCCCTCCTGAAACAATCGCCCCAACTATCATTTCCTGACGGTCCGGGATCCAGGTAAACATGGACCAAATAATAAATGCAACTATAAAGAGAAGCAGCTTCCTCAAATTAAAGTCCTCCCAGAACCATTTTACTGTAGCCCAGGCCATTCATAACCGCGATCACGGCCGGGTTAATAACAAATCTTATTACATAAGGAAAGGCAAGCCCCACTCCCAGGCAGAGCAATGCCAGCATTACCATAGATGTTCCCATAACAAAGGGAGCTTCTTTTATATTTTCAAATTTTGCTTTGATTTTTTCAAAAAAGGCATATTTCTGGACCTTGAGAAATGAAGCCAGAGTCAATAAGCTCCCGATCACAGCTGCCAGCGCAAACCACATTCTTCCTGCCTGCACACAAGCAATAATGATAAACAATTTACTCCAGAACCCATTAAAGGGAGGGATCCCGGCAATGGACATAGAGGCTACCAGGGAAGTAGTAGAGGTAACCGGCATTTTCTTGGAAAGCCCCCCCATTTCCCCCAGTTGTCGGGTTCCAGTCCTATATTCAACCGCCCCGGCATTCAAGAACAAAAGTGACTTAAAAAGAGCATGATTGAAAAGATGGAAAAGGCCTCCCAAGATACCCAGAGGGGTTGCCAGGCCAATCCCCAGAACCACATAACCAATTTGAGAAATGCTGTGATAAGCCAGAAGCCGTTTGAAATCCCACTGACCAATCGCCAGCAAGACCCCCACCAACATGGAGGCAGCTCCCAATACCATCAATATATAAGAAAGCTGTGGAGTAATCCCAATCACATTGTAAAAGATCCGGATGATAGCATAAACCCCCAGGGCTTTGATCAAGACCCCGGAGAGCATGGCTGAAATCGGAGCAGGGGCTGAAGGATGTGCATCCGGCAGCCAGGCGTGGAAAGGAACCAAGGCCGCCTTCAATCCAAATCCCATGATAAACAGGGCCGACACAAACATGATGGCTGGAGAACCCTTTTGGGAAAGGATGCGTGCCGCATCCGCCATA
>JAZFXQ010000074.1:0-3863 GCA_036448795.1 Candidatus Margulisiibacteriota bacterium
ACACTCAGAAGTTCAATCAGCTTTTTAATGGTATTGACAGGGGCCTTAAGAGTAATCCCATAGGCATCCTCTTTTATGGCCTGGCATAGCTCCTTGATCGAAAAACTACCCTTAAATTCATCTACAGAAAAGTCAGGATTGTCGTCTACAACCACCGAAATGTAATGAGCGTAAAGGGGCGAACTCTTAAACAAAGATTTCATGGGAATCCCTTTTTCCCTGCATTTTCGATAAATCTCTGAGTAATATTTTGTCCGGTAGGTTACCGCAGCCGGGATTCCAGCCAGATCTAATTCCTGCTGGATCTTTTCAGCAATTTTTTGAATCTCATTCCCGCTATGGCTTACCGCCTCGTTGTATATTTCGAGATCTTTTACATAATCCGGATCGAAATACGGTAGAGCGAGATCTTCCAAGCGCACCCTCATTTTCCAAAAATTAAAGGCATTCATAAATGCCGCATAAATCCTAAGCGTTTCTTCCGCATGCTCACGGGGCGCATTCTCTTTTCCAGGAATGCAAAGGAAGACATGCTGATCACGCCAATTATCCAAATTATCATAGGCTTTGAGAAAAATAACTCGCGTATCGAGAAGGCGGGCTGCATAATCGATATGCTTAATAAGACTTTCCTTTTCGCGCCTCTCTTTCTCCAACTCCTTACTTAGTTTTGTTTCTCCATCGATGAGGGCCCTGATCTCTTTTCCCAGTTTTTTACTTTCACCCTCAACCCAATTCCTGAGATCTTTCCCGTATTCTTTCTCAATCTCATCCAACTCTCTTTTCCCTTTTATAAACAAATGCTCAATTTCTTCGAGAGTAAGGTATCCGTCTTCAACCGAATCATGGCCTAGCGCAGAAGGGAGCAGGGCTCTGTCATGAAGGCCGTCTTCGATCATCTCATTAGTGATCCGACGGGGATGATTAATCTCCGGTTCTCCACTCAATCTCTTTTTTCCTTCCATAAGTTTCGAAAGAACCTGATCGAACCGAAATAAATTATCACTCATCCCAGTAACCAAGCTCTCTAAGTCCAACTCTACTTTGGAAGGAAAAAATCTATGACAAACTCCCTCGAGGAATGATAGCCCTGGGGGCGGCAAACAGACCCTCAACCTGCCGTTAACAAACTTCTGCCACTGCTTTAAATCGCTCCTCCGCACCAGTGCGTTTGTTTTCCACGACTGATTTATTCTTACTAGAGATTTCTCAATCTTCATAAATTGGCACACTCCAAAAACATATACCTTACCGCTTCTTTATCGCCATCCTTTCCGCAAAATTTCAGTTTTCGAGAGAATCAAATCAAATTCGTAGTTTCGAAAATATGATCCATCCATTTATAATAGGTTTGAACCAATCTTTCCGCGGTCTGGCCATCGATTCTAAAACCGTAAGCCATCCATTCTTTCCCAAGATTGGGGAAAATACCCAAGCCGTTTATCTCGATCCTTTCCAAATCAATTCCAAATAGGTTTATATCCGCGCGCAGTTCGGGATTATCCAGGCTGTTTAAATAACCCAAAAGCTCATGGTATTGAATGTGCGGATCATGAGGACTGCAAGGAACAGGCAATAGAAGCCCTACACGCCAGCTTGAAACCGCCTGTTCTCCAAAAGAATATGGCATATTTTTATAAAAGGTTCTGATGGAATGGACAAGAATTGCCAGATCAATTCCCCAATATTGTTGTCTCCATGATTCGACCCCTTTCATTTCGAACCCGGGAGTGTTCCAAGGGGCTTTTATACAAGCGGCCATGAGAGGGAGCGGATCTCCAGTTTCAGGATCTACAAAAGGAATAAGAGCATGCATACCCTGCAATATTCTTTTGTCTCTATTTTTGGTATAAAGTCCATGGACTCCATATCCGTTTCCGACCGCCGGCCTGTATCCATACACAGAATTCAAAATATCAAAAAACGGTGAAAATATAGTTTCAGAGAATTCACGCGCAGCGGTTTCGCTCCATTCTTTCCGCGACTCCTGACTTGCTTCGCTTATGCTATAAAATGGTTTAATTTCAGCTCTTTCAGGATATAAAAAAGTAGGTATGGGAAGCTTGTTCGGCTCCAGAACTGAAACGGAAAAAAGTTCTTCCCAATTCCGCAGTGAATAAATTTCCCTCCATTTCTGCTTTTTCCCCTTTTTCACTGGCCGAAAAAGCACATGATCGTTTCGTCTGCATAAGGCATTTCCTGAAACAACCGAAACATCAGCAAATTTACCCATTCTACACCTCTAATTATTATCTTAAATTAGTAATAAAAATTTCAATTTATGCTATAATTATTTTATGCTTAGCAAAGAAAACCTTGAGGAAATTTTAGTAACCGCATTGCGAGGCGGCGGGGATTTTGCTGAGATCTTTATGGAAGAAGCGAAAGCCTCCACCATTTCCTGCGAAGATAATAAGATCGAAAAAATAGCGTCGGGAACTGAAGTGGGGGCCGGGATCAGGGTCATTTCCGGAAAAGAAACCGCTTATATTGCATCCTCGGATACGAGCTTTGAGGCCTTGAGAGAAGCGGCCTTAAAGATCTCAGAATCAATTGCAGGGAAAAAGCAAAAACTGAAAATCGAGTTGAAACCTCAAGTACCCAGGCAAACATTCCAAGTCAAGAAGAGACCAGATAAAATCCAGGCTGATGAAAAAACGCAAAAGGTTAAACTTCTCAATAAAATCGCTCGCTCATTCGGGGACAAGATCAGGCAGGTCATGGTGCGCTACAGCGATTCAAACCAGGCGGTCACCATTGCCAACTCGGAAGGGATCTATGTGGAAGACAACCGGATCCGCACCCGCTATTTTGTAAATGTCATCGCAGAAAAAAATGGGATCCTGCAAACCGGATACGAAGCCCCGGGCGGAACCGTGGGTTTTGAACTCTTTGAGCTTTATCCTCCGGAAGAATACGCCCGCAAGGCTGCTGAAAGGGCTTTAAAAATGCTGGACGCTCCGCCTGCCCCGGCTGGAAAGATGATGGTGGTGCTATCTTCTGATGCTGGTGGAACGCTGATCCATGAAGCCTGCGGCCATGCCCTGGAAGCGGATTTCATCATGAAAGGCACCTCAATTTTTGGTGAAAAAAGAGGCAAAAGAGTGGCATCAGATCTGGTAACAGTTTTGGATGATGCAACCCTTTCCGGAAAATTCGGCACTTATGCCTTTGATGACGAAGGCACACCTGCAAAAAAAACGATCTTAATTGAGAATGGGATACTAAAGGGTTTTATGAGCGATCGCTTCTCCGCGCAGCAATTGGGGATTGAAAGATCTGGAAACGGAAGGCGGGAAAGTTTCAGGCACAAGCCCATCCCCAGAATGACCAACACCCTGATCGCTCCTGGAAAAACCGAGCCAAGTGAAATTATTGCTTCGGTCAAGAACGGCCTGCTGGTCAAGCGCATGGGCGGCGGAGAAGTGAACGTTACCAACGGCGATTTTGTTTTCGAGGCGAATGAAGCTTATCTGATCGAAAATGGAAAGATCAAACATCCGGTGCGCGGAGCGATCCTGACCGGCAACGGCCCAAGGGTTCTGGAGATCATCGATATGCTCGGCTCAGATCTTGGATTTCAGACCGGGGTCTGCGGAAAGTACGATCACGCGCCGGTCTCGGATGCCCAGCCCACTTTGAGGATCCCTGAATTGATCATTGGAGGAAAGATCTAGCTAGTCGTAGACTACGATGTATAACTTCCCGATCTGCCTGCCCTCTCCGATCAATGTCCCAACGTAGCTCCCGGTGCCAACGGTTGTCCCGGTTATGTCTGATTTACCATCAAAGGCGACCGCGTTGTAGCCCGCTTTCCCGCCCATGCTTCCGGACGCAAATTTCCTGGTCCAGACGATCTCTCC
>JAZFXQ010000075.1:0-10207 GCA_036448795.1 Candidatus Margulisiibacteriota bacterium
CATAACCACCATAGGTTGTTAAAGTAGCATCGCTGATGTTCGTAAGATTCATATCTCGGATTCCAAACCCCTCAATTACCCACCTTCCTTGACCAATGGGATTGGCGGTGGTCAAAAGCTCGGCCGAAGCAACTGAAGTCATAAAAACTACTAAAAGAAATAGAATTGATAATGTTCTCATTTTTTCCCTCCTTTAGATCGGGCTGGGACAAAACTTTATTCTTTTATCACCCCCCTTAGTTTGAGTTAATTATATATATCTTATTATTATAGGTTATGTCAAGTACTTTTTTACCAGTTCAACCAATTTAAACGGGTCAAAAGGCTTTGGGATGTATTCATTCGCCCCCAGGCTCAGCCCCTTTTTGATGTTTTCTTCTTCAGTCCTAACTGAAACGATAACAATCGGTATTTTGGACGTGACCGGATCTTGCTTGAGCTTTTGAAGGACCTCAAAGCCGCCCATCTCCGGCATCATTATATCCAGCAGGATCAGGTCCGGCTTCTTGGATCTGGCTTTCTCAATGCCTGAGTTCCCATCGTAGGCAGCGATAGCTTCTATCCCTTCCAGTTCTAAAACGTTTGTTAACATTTCCGAAGTTGAAGGATGATCCTCGATAATTAATACCCTTTTTGCCATCAAACACCCCCTTTTACCGGTAAGGTAAAGATGAATTTGCTCCCTTTCTCCAAGCCCTCTGATTCGACCCAGAGTTTTCCCCCGTGCAGTTCCACCAATTCCCGGGCCAGGGTGAGCCCCATCCCGATCCCTCCGGCTGACCGGGTAAAAGAACTGTCCACCTGGTGGAACTTTTCAAAAACCTTTTCTATGTTTTCTTTGGCAATCCCGATCCCATTATCGATCACTTCCACCCTGATTTTTAAGTTTTCGGCAAAGGCCCGCACCTTGATCTCTCCGCCTTTTTTCGTAAATTTGATGGCATTGCCCAGCAAATTAGTGATTACTCTTTTAAGTTTTATTACATCGCCGGTTATGTCTGGAAGATCTTTTGAAAGATCAACCATCAGATGATGTTCTCTCTCCTCCGCCAGGATTTCCATGGCATCTGCCACCTCTTGGATAATTGCTTTTATGGAGAGGGATTCCTTGATTGTGGGAATAGGTTTGCCAAGCTCGATCCGCGAAATATCCAGCATACTGTCAATTAGGGTATGAAGGTGAGTGCTCTGCATGTTTAAAACGTTCAGCGCTTTTTGGCTTTTTGGAGGAAATTTGCCCATTTTTCCCTTCAGAAGCAGAGAAAGATAGCCTTTAATGGGGGTGAGGGGGGTGCGCAGTTCGTGGCTGACCATGGATAAAAATTCGGTCTTCATGCGGTCAATGGCCTGCAGTTTTACCATGTCCTCTTTTAAGTCTTTAAGCATGTGCTGAACCGCTCTTCGGGCCTTTTCAAGATCCGCGGTTCTTTCGGCAACCCTCTTTTCCAGGTTGGCTTTGGCGTCTTCAAGCTCGGCGGTTCTTTCCCTGACCCTGATCTCCAATTCATCTTTAGCTTTGTTAAGGTCTTCCATAACATTCATGAGCGCTTTGCGGGAGGACACTGCTTCTTCTTTGGCCACCAGGGTGGAGGCCAGGGTTTTCTCAAGTTGATCGGCCGATCGCTCCGTGAGCCGATTAAAATAGCCGCTGATAAGAGCCCCCATAGAGTAAAGCAAAAGCATGCCCAGGGCGTAATCCGTGAGAAAGACCCGGTTCATCCAATGAGAGGCAGGGAAGGCATAAACCGAGAAATGTGGGATTAGTTTAGAATATTCAAGTGAAAATATAAGACTGAGAGCGAGAAAGGCCAAAAGGGCATAAGCCAGTGCGGTCTTTTGATCAAAGATGTATCCGGCGATGAATATAACCAAGACCGGCATAAACCACCAGCTATTTTCGGGGCCGCCGCTGAAGTAAAGAACTGTCGTAATTATGAGCAGGTCAAAACCCAGAGAAAGGTACAAAAGAGACAAAGAATATTTTCCCCGCCGGGTCTGGATGTCAAGAATTAGATTGATTGCCGCAGCCAAAGATACTCCCGCATAGGTAGAGAGCATTGCCATCAGCCCGGTTGCACGCAGGAGGGTTTCTATAACAACCACCAAAAAGATAACTAAAAGCGCCCACCACTTAAGGCGGATATAGGCTTTTATTTTTTCGACTTCCCGTTCCCGCAGCATATTACGATTCCTTGTGCTTTGGTTCCCGCCCAAGCTCGGCCAGAAGCCCATTCACTTCTTTTTCCAGCTCTATCATCTTCAGTTCTCTGCCCACTGCCAGATCGCGAAATTCCTCAAGTTCTTCCATCTTTCCCTTTAACTTATCCTCTGTCTGCTTGTGTTCTGAAATGTCTCTAAAGATCCCTCGAGAAGCAACAAATTTGCCATCTTTAAACTTGGCGTTGATATTGCCTTCCACGCAGATCTCTTTTCCATTTTTTGATGCGAAAACAGTTTCCACCCGATTGATGGTTTCACCCTGGCGGATTTTTTTAAAGGTTTCCATGCAAAGTGGGATCTGGTCTTGGCGTAAAATGTCTTTAAAAGTCAGTCTTTTTGCTTCGTTCTCAGTATATCCCAGGGTTTCCAGCCATTTTCGATTTACATATATAAATTTACCGTTTATGTCAACGCTCTGTATAAGATCATTGGCGTTTTCAAAAAGATCCCGATACCTTTCCTCGCTTTCCCGCAGCGTTTCCTCCGCTTGCCTGCGCTCGGCAAGTATTTTCCCAAGCCGTATGCGAAACTTATTTAATTCAACAACCCGTCGTTTAAGAGCTTTTTCTCCTTTAGTGAGGTATTTTGCCAGGATGTTTGCTAAAAAAGCTGCAATGACGATTGCGCCTGGAAGAACAATCATGTAATAGAGAGTTAAATTAAAGTCCCGGTAGACTTCTCCTCCCTGTTTAATGACGGAAAAAGGAAGAAAAATCTGATTAAATTCTAGGTATAAGAGAGCTTCATATAGTAAAATCACAAAAAAACTAAGGAGTGTTGCAAAAATAGTTCCCTCAGGGTAGACCATGCTGATAATAAGGATCGGAAAGAAATACATGATAATGAAGGGGCTCAATATGCCGCCGGTTACATGGAGCAGGAAGGTAATTGCCGCAACGTCTGCTAAGAGCTGAAAAAAGCAAAGAAAAACAACCTTTCTTGGAGAGAGAGAGGCTTCTTTTCTTTTTAAGTAGAGGTGCCCGGCAAGATTATAAAGCAGAACAAAGCCTGCCAGAGAAAGGCCAAAAGAGATGAATTGCGGAAATTCACCGGCAAGGATCGCCCAGGTCGTGCCGGCAAAGACTGTTATTGTCAATGCGATATAGCGCAGAAAAATGACCGAGTGGGCTTTTTCCTGAGCTTCATTTATTTCAATTAGTTTAAGATCGGCCATCTATTCTTTGGTCGTGGCTTCCTTAGCCTTAAAGAGAGCAAATTTTGTGCAGAGCGGCCCGACGATTTCATTAAAAGCCACCGCCATGAGGGTGATGTTCAAAATGAGCGATCGAAATTCAAAAAAGCTGGAGGCTTTGGTGATCAAAAGAGTCAAGCCGATGGCCACACCGGCTTGAGGGATCAGGGTCAATCCCAGGTATTTTCTGATCGCATCCGGTGCGCGGGACAAAGTTCCCCCGGCGTAGGCCCCAGAGATTTTTCCTATGATCCGCATTAGCACAAAAATGATCGCCCAGATGGTGAGGGTCCAACCCGCAGTCGTGAAAACCTTCAGGTTTAAATGTGCTCCGGCCATCACAAAAAAGAAACAGTAGATGGGTGGGGTGAGTTTTTCCAGATTAACCACCATTTCGCTGTTCTTGGAAGAGACATTGATCAGGGTCAATCCCAGGAACATGTTGGTTAGAAGGGCCGAGGTTTCAGAAATGGCCGCTATGCCAATGCCCAATAGGACTATTCCCAGAATAATGATCAAACTGTCAGTTAGTTCCTTGGTCATCTTGATAAGAACATGAGCAGCCAGACCAAGCACAACGCCGATGATCAGGGCGATTAATATTTCCGTGAGTGAAGCAGATAAAGAAGCAAGCGCAGTTTCGCCGAAAGTTGAAAGATGCTTAAGATCCAGGGTAAGGATCAAACCGAAGAGAATGATAGCGATGGCGTCGTCCAGGGCTACTACTGCCAGAGTGGTTTCAGTGAGCGGTCCCTTGGAACGGTATTCCCTTATAATGGCAACCGTGGCAGCCGGCGCAGTAGCAGTGGCGATGGCGGCCAGGGGGAGGGCAGCCCCCAGGGGCATCTTGAATAAAAAGAGAAATAAAAGGACCAGGATAAATGCGCCCAGGGCCTGCAGAACGGTTATGAGGATCAGGCGGAAACCCAGTCTTTTGACCAGGCTGAAACTTAAGCCCGCTCCGATAACTAAAGCAATGACCCCCAAGGCGAGCTGAGGAATGAATTCCAGCTGAGCCATAGAATTTTCGCTGAATATTTTTAAAAGAGAAGGTCCAAAGATGATGCCCGCTATAATATATCCGGTAACCCGGGGAAGCCTGATCAGGTTGCCTAAACGTCCAAAAATAAAACCCAGGATGAGAAGCCCCGCAGCAGCTAAAAATATGTCTTGATTAAAGAGCGCCAGGAGCTGGTCGTATGGCATGATTATTCTAATGAACCTTCTTCCAGTAGTATGTGGGACAAGCTTGCCCGGTCAACGATCCCCACCAGTCTTTTATTGCGAACCACGGGTAAGCGCTTGAGGTCTTTCTGAAGCATCAATTCAGCCACATCCGAAGCCGGGGTATCTTCCTTAACAGTGTTTACCGTTTTGCTCATATAATCCCTGACCATGGCCTGGCCGACCTGGGTCAACTTTTTCACCACTTGAGAAAGGTTCATGAAACCGATCACATCCGGGTTTTCGATCTTGACCTGTTCAGGAAAAATAGAGGTTATGATGTCTTTTTCCGAAATGAAGCCGGTCACTTCGTTCTCTTTGTTGACCACCGGGATGCCGGAAAGCTCGCGCAGGGCCAGGAGTTCTGCGACCTCTTTAAGCGGGGTATCCTCGGTTACCGAAGTCAAATCCCGGGTCATGAAGTCTCTGACTTTTTTCATTTTAACCAACCTTCCTTACTTTTGCCATGAGCAAAAATTCTTCGACTTCGTTTTTGGAATTGGGATAGTTCATTCTGTTTTTGGCGGAGGAGCGGCCGGCTCCCAGGCCGTATTTTAGGGCTTCTCCAATGTTTTCTTTCTCCAGATATTTATGGATAAAACCAGCCAGGACCGCATCCCGCACCCCGATCATTACACTGGTTTCTTCCAGGTCAATTTGTCCTTCCCACATCTCACTCCGGGTGGCCACAACATAGTTCAGGTTGCCGTATTTCAGCATGACGATTTCAACCCCTATCTCCAGCAGCTTATTTGCTATTTTCAGGCGTGCTTCCGGATTGTAAATGTCCAGCCCGAACATGCTTTTATTTTCCCTTAAGTCCGGGTAAACCAGAAAAGGGTTGGTGTCATACATGCATTCTGCGAAAATATTTTCTGGCAGGTTAAGCACCACCTTGACCTTTTTCTTGTTGGCTGCAAGGATCAGTTCTTTAACGAAGTTGGGAGCTACTCCGCTCGGTAAGCTGCCGCCTATTTCTATGAGCTTGGCAGAGGTAAGCAGCCTGTCAAAATTGGACTTAAAACTATTCAGGTAGCGCAGTTCAATTGAATTGCCTTTTTCCACTATCAGGCTTTGCCGGTTTGCCTTTTCTTCGATAATGAAAAAATCAGTGCGGATCTCCTGATTAACATAGATAAAACTGGTGGTGACCCCGGTTTTTCTGAGCGCTCTTTCAAAGGTAGAGCAGCCTTGTCCTCCCAGAAGGCCGGTGGCTATAACCTCTTCCCCAAGCACGGCCAGGGAGCAGGCCACGTTGATCCCTTTTCCGCCCGGCATTCTTGTGGTTGATTGTACGCGGTTAAATTTTCCCAGGTTGATCTCAGGAAGGAAGAGAATATGGTCAAAGGCCGGATTTAAGGTTACAGTTACGATCATAAAGCACCTCGTTTTTTTGTTTTCAATGAGGTATTCTAGCATACCTGAAAAGTCTTTTCTAGCGGGCGTGGGCTATAGCCACCGCAAAGGCATATTCCCCATGATGGCTGAGAGACAAAGAGAAAAACAGGTGCTTAAACTGGGATTTTGTTATTTTTACGCTGGGGATCTTGTGATCTCTTATAATTTCGATATCTTTCCAATTAAGTCCCGGGGAGCCTTTCTGGAGCTGCCTTAACGCCTTAAAAACCGCCTCCTTGGCGGCCCAGGTGGTGGCGTATCTTACTGCTGGATCCGCCTTATATTCTTCGATCTGCTCGATCTCTTTTTCCGTGAAGACCCTTGCCTTGAAAGCTGGATTCAGGCTCTTTTTAAAGCCCGGGATATGAACTATATCGTTTCCGATCGCGATGTTCATAAGCTTTCTTGTCTTACTTGCCCTAAATAATCTAATCCTTTTTGAATTCTTTGTTTTATTTCATGATTTAGCTCTTCTACAGAATGATTTTTTATGAATCTTTCTTCAATAAGAGGCTGAATGGCCACCAGAACAACCCCGGGCTTGGCATATATGGTTCCTTTGGGCATTATCTCTTTAGAATTATAAATAGTCACAGGTAAAACAGGCAAATTTAAAGTTTTGGCAATGGTTGCTGCTCCAAGCTGTAACTCCCCTAACCTTCCATCTATTGATCGGGTGGATTCTGGGAACAAAGCGACTGGTATTCCCTGGTCAATTGCAACTTGTTTTGCGTATCTTACTGCTTTTAAGATACTGAGGGGACTTTCTTTATCAATGATTAAAGACGATTTGCCAAAGTACCAGGAAAAGCCTGGAATATAAGGAACCGGTCTTTGAATGAATGCACACGGCAGAATGCTTTCTATGATGAAAATATCTATAAAACTTTGGTGATTAGCTACGATCAGAAACTTCCTTCCGGGTTTTGGGAATAATTCAGTCCCATAAATAGAAAGCTTGATCCTTAGGTAAAACAGAAAGAGTTTAAGCCCGAAACCACAAGCTTTAAAAAAAGTCAATCTATTAAAATGATATGCATAAACATAGAAAGGTCGAGTAATAATAAGATAGAATAAAAAGGGTATAGATTGAAGGATTGCCTTTAATATATCTGAGAATTTCACTGGCTTTTATACTCCTTCCTTACCTGCCCTAAATAATCTAATCCTTTTTGAATTCTTTGTTTTATTTCTTGATTTATCTCTTCTGCAGAATGGTTTTTTATAAACTCTTCTTCAATGAGAGGCTGAATGGCCACCAGAACAACCCCGGGCTTGATATATTTGGTTCCCTTAGGAAGCATCTCACGAGAGTTATATATAGTGACCGGCAAAAGAGGTAGATTTAGGCTTTTAGCAATACTTGCTGCCCCGAGATGCAGGTCCCCCAAAGACCCATCTATGGATCGGGTAGCTTCCGGGAACAAAGCAACCGGTGTTCCCCCTTCAATTGTAACTTGTTTTACGTATCTTGTTGCTTTCAAAATGCTGAGAGGATGCTTTTTATCAATGATCAAAGACAACTTGCCAAAGTGCCAGGAAAGGCCTGGAATATAAGCAACAGCTCTTTGAATAAACGCACAGGGGAGAATGCTTTCCATTATGGGAATATCCAAAAAACTTTGGTGATTAGCTACGATCAGAAACCTCCTTCCGGGTTTGGGTAATAACTCAGCCCCATAAATAGAGGGCTTAATTCTTAGATAAAACAAAAAAAGCTTAAATCCGGAACTACAAGCCTTATAATAGATCGACCTGTTAAAATAATATGCATAAATATGGAAGGGGCGAGTAATAATAAGATAGAATAAATAGGGTATAAATTGAAGGATCGCCTTTAATATATCTGAGAATTTCACTGGCTTTTCTCTTTCACGCCAAGTATTTCCCTGGCTCTGTATTCTTTACTCTCAAAATATTCTTTTTCCATCTCAAGCAATATATCAAATATCTGTCTGGATATATCTACCCCGGCCCTTAAGCCCTTATGTTCAGAAGTTAATTTTCTGGGTCTTCCAATGACCACATCTATTTTTTTGAAGAGCCGGGGAAAAATTGATTTTATGGGCAGAACTTTTTCTGTGCCTCTGATATAGACTGGAAGGATAGTGCAGTTAGGAACTCTCTGATATATTCTGCCTATCCCGGTGGTGAAGTCTTCTATTCTTCCGCTACGGCTTCGAGTGCCTTCCGGGAAGATATGAATTGCTTCATTGTTTTGTAAAATATTAATTATTTTATCCTTAGCCAGCTTTTGTTCTTTTGGGGCGGCTCCCCTGATGATCGGGATCGATCTGGTAAGCCACATAAAGGGTACAAGCAATCCCCGGTAATAATTTGTTTTTTCGGGCAAATGCCAAAGAAGCAGCCAGGGCTTCCAATATGATTCAGGAAAGCATAGGGCATATGCTATAAACCAGGAGTCGATCAAGGTAAGATGGTTGCTAACCAATATGAAAGGGGGCTTTAATCCTTTGAGGCGTTCTTTGTGATAGACTTTACAAGAAAAGAGCTTTATGAACAACCAGGTAAAAGGAGCTCCAATAAAAGCACAAAAGAGCCAGGACAGAACAGATTGTACTCTCAAGAGTAAAATTTGAACACGATTCATGGCTGCTCTAAAATTATGTTGTCCTTTTTTACTTGGTCTAAACAATCTAATCCTTTTTGAATTCTTTGTTTTGTTTCTTGAATTATCTCTTCTGCAGAATGATTTTTTATGAACTCCTCTTCAATGAGAGGCTGGACAGCCACAAGAACAACTCCAGATTTGGAATTTATAGCTCCCTTGGGCAGCATCTCCCGAGAATTATAAATTGTTACAGGTAAAACCGGCAAATTTAGACTTTTTGCAATGCTTGCCGCTCCAGGATGGAGGGCCCCCAAGGTTCCGTCTATAGATCGAGTTGCTTCCGGGAACAAAGCAACCGGTGTTCCCCCCTCAATTGTAACTTGCTTTACGTATCTTGTTGCTCTCAAAATAGTGAGAGGATGCTCTTTATCAATAATTAAAGATAACTTGCCAAAGTGCCAGGAAAAGCCTGGAAGATAAGAAACAGCTCTTTGAATGAACGCACAGGGGAGAATGCTTAACATGATGAGAATGTCCAGAACGCTTTGATGATTGGCCACGATCAAAAACTTTTTTGATTTGGGGAGCAACTCGGATCCATAAATAGAGAGCTTGATCCTTAAATAGAATAAAATAAATTTTGCTACAGAACGCAAAGCTTTATAATAAGCTAATCTATCAAAATAATATGCATAAATATGGAAGGGTCGAGTAATAATAAAATAAAATAGAATCGGTAAATATCTTATAATTGTTATTAATATAACTAATAATCTCACGGGCTTTTCTCTTTTGCAGCAAGTATCTCCTTGGATCTGTATTTCCCGCTTTCAAAATACTCTTTTTCCATCTTGGCCAAGATATCAAATATTTGTTTGGATATATCTGCCCTTGCTCTTAATCCCTTATGCTGGGAAGTTAATTTCCTTGGTTCCCCAATAACAACATCTATCTTTTTAAACAAACGAGGAAATTTCGAGCCTATTGGGAGAACATTTTCTATTCCTCTTATATATACCGGCAGGATAGTACACTCAGGGACTTTCAGATATATTCTGCCTATCCCGGTCGTGTAATTCTCTATTCTTCCGCTGCGGCTTCGAGTGCCTTCCGGGAAGATATGAATTGCCTCATTATTTTGTAAAATATTGATCACTTTATCCACAGACAGCTTTATTTCTTTTAGTGTTCCCTCTCTAATAATTGGGATGGTTCTGCTGAGCCAGATAAGGGGCGCAAGCAATCCGCGAAAGTAATTGGTCTGTTCTGCCAGGTTCCAAACCAATAGCCAGGGCCTCCGGAGAAATCCTGGAAAGGTTATGGCACATTGCACAAACCAGGGATCGATCAAGGTAAGATGATTACTAACCAATATGAAGGGGGGCTTTAATCCTTTGAGGCGTTCTTTGTGATAGACCTTATAAGAAAAGAACTTTATGAATAACCAAGCAAGGGGGGCTCCAATAAAAACATAAAAGATCCAGGAAAGAAAAGATTGAATTCTCAATAGAAGAATTTGACGGCGATTCATGCTCTTTCTAAGATCATTCCTGCATTGGTGCTGCCAAAACCAAAGGATAAACAGAGGGCGGTTTTAAAAT
>JAZFXQ010000076.1:0-7422 GCA_036448795.1 Candidatus Margulisiibacteriota bacterium
AATAAGAAAGAAAAAGCCCAAGAACCAGGAATGCAGAAAGGGCCAAACCAATTGCCGCTGGGTATCATACCAGAAGGCGTTCCAATTTAAAGCCTGAATATCACGCGTGATCCATAGCCCGTAGAGGGCATGCTGGGCTTCTTCCTGGTTAAAGGTGTCTCCGGCGACTACCCGGCTTACAAAAACGACCCCTCCAACAAGAAGTATAGCCGCTAGAACAAAAACAAATCCTTTCCAGAAAGGAGAGAGATTCACTATGGCCCAATTATAAAACTCCTGAAATATTAAGTCAATCCGCCATTAGTTCTTTGGCCGCACAACTATGGCATTGTTGACCTTTCTCTCATAACCGCTGGTGGGTCGATTGACCACTTTATCCTCGATCACCATGGTGGATGAGCTTCCACCATCAAGATTCATGGCCTCGCTCGCCCCCAAAGCAAGCATTAATTTTGATAACTCCTCCAGGGTGGCCCCGATGCTTGATCTAAGCTTTGCTCTGGCTCTCTTTTTCCGGGGCGGCCCGTCTACAGTTACCAAAAGCAATTTCTTATCCTTGGTGAAACCGATCGCAGTGCGTGCCGCTCTCCCCCTGGCAATATCCATTTTAAATTTCTCAGCATGTTTTGAAACATAGATCCTTCCATTCTTGAGCAGGCGGGGACCGCCTGAGACAAGGTGGATAATCTTCCTGGGAGAGGTTGAATAAGGGATGATCCTGATACGGGTATTGATCCTTGTCCCAGCCTTGACGCTTTCCGCAAGGGTTTCAACCCCCGGCCCGCTGGCTGAAAGCACATATCCATCTTCTGGGATCTTCGAATTGGAAAGATTGATCTCAGTTATCCTGGAATTTACAACCACCAGCTCAATCCCCTCTTGATTGGTCCCGGTGTATTTTCCCCAGACCGGGGTATACATAATCAGATCATTGCTTCCACGCCCTTGATTAACCCCGGTAATTTTATAACGGATACCGCTCTCCAGTTTGAAGTAACTTGTAACATAAATGTTGTCTATGTAGGGGGAGTTTTTGTCATCCAGAAAAAAAGCGGTTCGTCCGTGAATGGGGATGGATATCAATTCCTGGTCAATCATCAACGCCCCGAGCGGGCTTCCGGTAAAGGCAAAGTAGGTTCCGTTCACCCCGGCCAGAGCGCCATTTTCCGCCACGATATTGCTTACCTTGTCCAGGGTAAAATGCTCCTCCCAGGCTTTTTTTCGCCTCCAGGGGGTAAGAAAATCTATAAAGGACTCAACCAGGCCCGGTTTCAGCCTCCTGGCAAGCGCCGGTTCCACTTCAGCCTTATCCAGATCGATCTTAAGTACACTGGCAGTTATCCGCCCGGCCGCCGAACCCTTTCTGACCTTTAAATGCTCGATCCCCTCGGCCAGCGTTCCTCCCGAAACAATGTTTAAATATTCCCGGCCGAAGTCAACCACCAGACGGGGAGGATCGTTCAGGTAAAAAATATTGTACTCGATCGATTCGCCCAGAGGGATGGTGACTTTTAGATCTTCATCCATTTTTTCTATTTTAAAATATTTGACGATCAGATCGTTTAATTCGACATAATTCGGGATCTCGGGACCGGCTTCGATCTTTTTTAAAAATATGATGATTTTTTCTTTTGATTCATCGGTCTGATAGGTAAAGCCCCCGTCAAAATCAAAAACCGCACGGATTTTTTCCGGATAATATGCAAAACGGACGCGGTACAATGTAGAAGCGTCGGCGGCCAGGCAAACGGTACAGAAAAATAGAATTAAGCTAAGAGTTATTCTTTTCATCTGGATTAAACTAAGAGTTTGTCTTCTTCTGCGAAATGATCATATTCAAGTTTTTTCTTGTCCCATTTAGGGAGACTGAACGCGACCCCAACCAAAAGAGTGGCCAGAAGCCATAACCCTCCCAGCAGGATCAGAGCATTTATATCATAGCCGCCATACGGTTTTCTGAACTCGCCGATCAGATTGCTCACAAAAATCACAAACAAGATCCCGGGGGTCAGAATGCATATAGCAAAATCCCAGAAGCGGTTTATACTCCAGTCTGAAACCGCGTTGATATGGGTGCGCAGAACACGGGCTTTCAAGAACCAGCCCACGATGACGCATTCCAGGATCCCGGCCAGCACCAGACCGTACTGGTTTACGTAATGGTCAACGATATCCAGCCAGTAAAGACCAGCGCCCGAGGCAAAGATCAAACTTCCCAGAAAACCGATCACACAAAGAGTGCTTACTGCCATTCTGCGGTTTAAATCAAACTTATCGGTTATGGCCCGGCTAAAAGCCTCGATGAGCGATATGCCCGAGGAAATCCCTGCAATCACCAGGGCCCCGAAGAAAATCACCCCAAATACTTCGCGCAGAAAAGGAAGCAGGGAGATGGCCTGGGGATAGGCCACAAAGGCCAGGCTTGGACCGGACTTTACCACCTCATTGATCGGCAATCCGCTTTTAAGCGCCATGTAACCCAGGACACTGAAAACTGCAAACCCGGCCACAAAGGAATAAAAGCAATTGATCAAGCTGGTAAGGACTGCATTTTTAACAATGTCCGTCCGTTTTGGAAGATAGCTGGCGTAAGCGATCATGACCCCAAAAGACAGGGTAAGTGTAAAGAAAATCTGTCCGTAGGCCGCGATCCATACATTCCAGTTGGCGATCTTTGAAAAATCCGGTTTAAGATACCACTTGATCCCCTCCCAGGCACCTGGAAGAGTGAGCCCCCACCCCACCAGGATCAGGGTCAGCACAAAAAGCAGGGGCATAAAGATCAGACAGGCTTTCTCAATGCCGTGATTGACTTCACGGAAGCAGATCAACCAGGTAATAAACCAGACAAAAGCCAGGGAGGAAAGGAGATGAAGTGGAATCCCTCCGATCTGGAATACTCCCGAAGATACATTTAGAAAGTCCTTTAAGAAAAAGGTCTGGGTATCCGCACCCCAGGCAAGATTGAAGCTGTAAAAAACATAATTTACGCACCAGCCGATGACCACGCTGTAGAAAAGCATGATCCCAAAGGTGGCAAAGACCGGCATCCACCACCCCAGCCATTCAAAACCCCGCCCGATCTTGGCAAAAGCCAGGGAGGAAGCCCCATGTTTTTTATGTCCCAGACCAAATTCAAGGATTAAGAGAGGAATTCCGGCGGTAAGCAAAGCCACAAAATAAGGGATCAGAAAGGCTCCTCCGCCGTTCTCATAGGTTATATAGCTGAAGCGCCAGATATTTCCGAGGCCGATGGCTGAGCCAATGGCCGCAAACAGGAATCCGGTCTGTGAACCCCAGGTGATGCGCGGCTTGTGATGCTCAACCATAACGGAAGGAATTTTAACATAAAAAGTTTACAACTGCAAAACCTGGTTATTCCATTGACCACTCGCCAAATGTGAGCTTTTTCTTAATGCCGGGAGGAATGCTCTGCTTATATTTTTTATAAATTATGCTTGTGGAATCACTTATAGTATTCGTTCCACCATCCAATGCGCAGATTGAAATTCCTTGAACTATTGAACTGTTTCCGATATATACATTTCCCCCATAGATCATTCCATTTATCTGACTATTATTGCCAATGCTTACATCTCTAGAGCCCAAGATAAAAATTGCATCTTCATTATTAAAATCGTTCGGAATGTTGATGTCGCTCCCAGAGTAAAGCACAACATCTTCCTTGAATTTAGGACAGGTTTTTTTTGATGCTGACACATTTACTTCGCCCTTGGCAATCAATCTTATTTTCTCCCCAATGACCGCTGTTCCTGCAATATTAATTTCCCCAGCAGCGATGATTTCTCCGCCGCCCGAAATATTTCCATTGAGGGATACCCCACCATTCACATAAAGGGATAACCCGTTTAAATCTAAATCCGTATAGGTTTGATATCCCTGCACAACGGATGGCCCTCCGGCTTCGGCAACTGCTATTTGGTTATTGTAATAAATGGGATCTACGCGCGGATTTCCTGGGATTATTGCAGGATCTCCCTCAATAAATTCTCCTCCGCCGGTAATCGTATGCCCTTCCGTTACAACCAATACCCCATCGACAACCCTTGAACCGGTCGGGATGGTCACATTTCCGTCTGCAAATATATTGCCCGAAACCTCACAAAGGGTGTCTATTCCAAAATCCGCTGCACTATACAACGAATACCCGGCAAAATCATCAGCAAGATCTTCATTGCCTAATATCTGCAGGGTCCGGTCTCCCCCTTTAAAATTACTAACCGAGGAAATCATAACTCCTTCGGGACCGTCCTGAACAATAATAGTATAGCTTCCTCCCGCAAATTCTTCAGTGACCCCCTCAGTTCTCCAATCCATTCCCATGCCCCCCTCGTCCGGAGGAGTGATAAGATTCCAGATGGCCTTGTGTAAACCGGCTTCCGCGATGCAAAGCGCTTTTTCTTCCACTTCGCTTTGCCCCATGCTTTTTACACCAGTTGTGGTCATAAGCGTTAAACCTCCAACAATTGCTGTCAGAGCGACCACCAGGACGAGAAACATCGGTATCATAAATCCTTTTCTGTTAGTCATGTCTTATCTTTTCAGCCTCTCAATAACTTCTTTGATGACCCAATCTGGAGTAGAAGCTCCAGCCGTGATCCCAACTTTATCCTTTCCCTTTAACCATTCAGGGTCTAATTCTTCGACCGTTTGGATCTGATGCGTTTCAGTTCCGGTTTTGGTACAGAGCTCGGTCAGCCGTTTGGTATTCGCACTCATTTTATCGCCAATTACCAGCAACAATTTCACCTTTTTTGCCAGATCAACCGCCGCATTCTGGCGTTTGGAAGTCGCCCCGCAGATGGTGTCGAACTCGTTTACATCTTTGATCTTCTTTTTAAGTTCCGCGACTATTTTATCAAAGTGCTCTTCAGCCTGAGTGGTCTGCGCCAGGATGCCCGCTTTCTTGTCAGGTGAAAGCGGAAGCTTATCCAGATCTTTTACATTCTCAACCACTGCGGCTTTTCCCCCGCTCCAACCGACCAATCCCTTTACTTCCGGATGTCCTTTATCCCCTACAATAATTACTAAACGACCTTCATCCGCTAGTTCTTTGGTGATTTTCTGCGCTTTTTTTACCCAGGCGCAGGTCACATCTACAATTTTTTGCTCCAATTTTTTTGCTTGCTCGTAGATCTGAGGGGGAACCCCGTGAGCAGAAATGAGAAGAATTCCTTTTGAGGATTGAGGGATTTCGGATAAATCTTTAACTGTTTTGACTCCCAGGTTCTTGAATTTTTCTATGACCTGAGTGTTGTGCACCAGGTTCCCGAGCATGAAAACCGGCTTACCGGCTTCGATCTGTTCCAACGCAACCCGGTAAGCCCTTTCCACTCCTTCGCAGAATCCAGTGTGTTCGGCAATCAGAACCTGCATGTCCAGAATAAACTATCCGCGCAGCGTGGTCCTCGTCTGCTTGCGCGCCATATCAAAGGATTCTTTATAAGTCTTCTTGGTCCGCGCTATAGCATTGCCAATTAATGCATTAGTATTCTGCGATAAATCCTTAGCGCCATTAAACACCCACTGCACGGCCTCGCCAACTCTATCACCCACGGCTTCCATGGTGTTGAGCCCGTAATGCACATTGGCGCTGATCACGCCCTTCAACTCCCTGGCTGCGTCATAGGAATACTTTTTTTGGATGCCCCTTTTAGCTACCAGACGGATGCTCCTTTTAGCTGCCTTACGCTTTACTTTTTTGGCCATTAACTCTCACCTCCTCAGCAAGAATTATACCCTGCCTCATGCTTATTTGCAATAAATTAGCTGTGCACTCTTCATGCTGCTGATTATCTGTTATCGAATACTATTCTAGTTGGTATTTTTTTGGGATAAAAGAAACCCCCTCTCAGTTTCCCTCGATCCCAATGCCCGCGGATTTTTTTCCACAGGCAAGATTGGACCTGGTCGGGACACTGGGAGGGGGTCAAAATATCCTCCCATGATACACAACTAATCTCTGCTTCAACAGACCTATTGCAGAACGCTTCGAGCCTGCTTGCGCGCCATATCAAAGGATTCTTTATAAGTCTTCTTGGTCTGTTTTATAACATCGCCAATCAATTCATTCGTGTCTTCCGACAGATTCTTGGCTGCATTAAAAACACCCTCAACCATTTCCTCGGCTTTATCACCAATGGCCTCCGCCGTGTTCAGTCCATATTGTATATTCGTATTGATCACACTCTTTAATTCCTTTGCCGCAGAATATTTACCATTACTTTTTTTTGCCATCTTTTTTTCACCTCCTTCGCCATAAGCATACTATACCCCATACTTATTTGCAACAATTTTTACAAATTAAAAGCTCTTATGGTATCTGACATCAGCACTTTCGCCTTCAACCGCAACCGCAGCGATATAGGAACTGCCTATCGAATCCAGATCAGCAACAAACCAGTTTGAAGTATCAACGTTTTTATCCAGAAGCTGGGCAATACTGCTGCCTTTTGCTTTAAGGTAAGCCTCCTTGCGGGTCCAGCAGCGATAGAATTTCTCTTTCTGCTGGCTTTCAGGATGGCTCATGATGGAATTGAATTCCTGTTCACTGAAGTATCGCTTTGCGAGTTCCTTGTAATTTATATTCTCTTTTACTTTCTCAATATCAACTCCCACCGCCCTGTCCAAGGTAACTGCGTAAAGAGCCACATCGCCGCTGTGGGATAAATTGAAACAAACTTTGCTCTGGATAAGTTCAGGTTTCCCGTTTGAGTTATACTGGAATTTTAGATCTTCGGATTTTCCTCCAGTATAGCGCGCGAGGATGCGCCGCAACATACCGCGGGATGCAACAAAACGTCTTTTTACGTCTTCGATCTTAAGCCGATGAGCTCGCGCCAGCTCCTCCTCAGACAGCAAACTTTCAAGTTCTTTCAAAGTCTGCTCATCCTGGTCAAGGTTTACTTGCCAGATATCAACCGTTAACTCTTTAACCATTCCTTTAACCTTTGCATTCCTTCCTCGATCGAGATCATAGGTTTGTATCCCAGATCCCGCCGCGCAGCTGAGATATCGAACCAGTGGGCGCACGAAAGTTCCCGCGCAAGAAACCTTGTCATAAGAGGTTCCTCTTTGCGCTTCATGGTCGAATAGATAAATTCCATTAATGCGCCCGCGGCATAGGCAACCTTTACCGGGATCTTTCGGGTAACCGGCGGAAGACCAGCTGCTTTAAGGATCTTGTTAATGATCTCAGCCATGGGAAGGGGCTCACCATTGGTGATAAAATAAGCTCTCCCGCTAACCACTGAACCTGGAGAAAGGCTCTCCAAAGCCAGAACATGGGCATCAACTGCATTGTCGATATAAACTGTGTCCACCAAATTTTTCCCGTCACCTACCAGCCGCAGTTTACCCGCCTTTGCCCGGGAGATGATGCGCGGGATGAGATGATTGTCC
>JAZFXQ010000077.1:0-2002 GCA_036448795.1 Candidatus Margulisiibacteriota bacterium
TCGTAAAGGTGGCCGATATTTAGAAAAACGAAGTGGATTCGATCTACCATTTTCGCTCCTTATTTTCCGTAACCCCCAGCCATTGCTCCCTATCCTAATTAAAGTCGAGTCCGGGGTCTGAAATCCCACTGGGTCTCTTTAGATTTTATAAGTGTATGGATCTGTTCGACCAGCCCCTTTTGATCAAGTTGGTTATACCAGCGACCACGTCTTATAAAAATATGATCGGCAAGATTCCCTCCTTTTGATTTTACCAGGTCTGAAAACTCATATATCTGCTTGTCTTTAAAACGGCTGTTGAAGGTATTAAACAGTATGATATTCTGAATTTGAAAGTTATTTTTTTCGACAAAAGTCCATAAAGGCACAGCAGGGCGATACCACCAGATTGGAGACCCCAGAAAAATAAACCGATAGCGATTCAAGTCGATAATTCCAGGATCGATTGTCGTATCTCTTTCTTCAGTCCAGGCATCGATGCTGGCGCGGGTCCTGCCCATGAAATCGTCGCTGTATTCTTCCGCTTCTATTTCAATTAGATCTGCGTGATATCGGGATGCGATCGCTTTAGCCATTATTTCGGTATTTCCAGTGAGTGAGTAATACAATACTAAAATGTCGTTTCCTTCCTTTTGAATTAGCTGTTTTCTCCCTTGGGCGATTTGGAAAGGTTGAATTTGCATGGCATGCAATTTGGGGGCAAGCATGGTGCCGATGAGAAATTTGCAGAAAGCTCTTCTGCTAATCAGTTTTGTTTTTCCCATGTTGTCCTCTCAATAAAATGGTTTTAGGTGTTCCGGGTTTTTGCTTTCTGAAGGCTTCTAACCTTTTTATGGATAACAGCGCATGAACGTTTATTCCTTTGGTTTTTTGGCGAATGAAGATGCTATCTCATCTTTCCACCAAGGCGGTGTTTCCGGCAAATTATGGTATTGTATGGTTTGACCGATTTTGGGAAAAACAGCGGTTATGTCCTCCTTGTGAACAGTTTCAAAGAACCGTTCTGCAGGATCGTACCAGCTATGGGTAGCCAGACTGAACGTCGCCCAGTGAATCGGCAGGACGACCCGACCCCTCAACTCCTTATGAACTTGCACGGCTTCTTCGGGAAAGAGATGAGAATCGCGCCATAACTTGGAGTAGGCTCCAATGGGAATGATCGTTAAGTCAAATGGTCCATATTTATCCCCAATGCCTTTAAAAAGCGGGAACATGCCTGAATCGCCGCAAAAGAAAATCGAATGCTTTTCGCTTTTGATAACCCAAGAATTCCAGAAGCTTTCATTATGGTCGAATATTCCTTTGTTACTGATCCCTTGTCCTGTTTTATTGGTGAATCTGGAACACATTAGAAAAACAAGGTTTAATTTGTCAAGCATTCATTGTTTGCAAGTTTTATGAACTTGAAGTCTTGACTTTGGGCATAATATCTAGTTAGAATGCATTGCGCTTCTTGTAGCGCAAAATTCTTTACATCGGGAGAGCAAGACCCGAGAAAGGAGGTGCAGCATAGAAAAAAATAAGAGGAGATTTATGCTGTGATTTTTTCACAGCCGGGTTTTCCCCCGACCTGGGAACAGAACGGGGGACCAAACACCCTGGATTTTTCTTTCACCCTTTGCGAGGGACAGAAGCGAAGGGATAAGCACATATCTGATACCACGCTAGTTCCGTTTTACCCGTCTTAAGTTTTAAGGAGAACAATATGAAAAAGTACAATCTGTTTATCCTATCTCTTTTAGCCCTCTTTCTAATTGCTTCTGGTGGATGCGGCGACGATAAAGGTGGCAAGAAGGAAACCGAAACCAGCACCGGCAGTGAAGTCACCACGCAAAAAATCCGGACCTTTGCCTATGATTGGAGCGCCATCTGTCGCTGTCAGGGAGAGACAGTTACCCAAGGAAAGCTTTGTACGTCAAAGGGTACATACACTGGGCAACACGAAGGTGAAGCAGAGGCAATCGAGAAAATGAGGGAGGATGTGCGTCAGAAGATGAACTGT
>JAZFXQ010000078.1:0-8754 GCA_036448795.1 Candidatus Margulisiibacteriota bacterium
CCGGAACAGCATTTTACTCAGCCCCCACCCCGCTATAACGAAGCGTCTCTGGTTAAAGAACTTGAAAAACGGGGTATCGGCCGACCCTCCACTTACGCCCCCATCCTTTCCACTGTTCAAGATAGAGGCTATGTAGAAAAAGAAGGCCGGGCCTTAAAACCGACCGAGATCGGCATAACCGTAAACGGTTTACTCATTAAGCATTTCCCCCACATCATGGATATTAAATTCACCGCCCACATGGAAGATGATCTGGATGATATTGTTGCCGAAAAAATGGAATGGATTGACGCCCTCAAAGAATTCTACGAGCCATTTGCAAAAGCACTGGCCGAAGCAGAGGTAAAAATGGAAAAAGTAAAAAAAGAAATAAAAACAAAAGAGAAGTGTCCCGATTGCGGAAAAATATTGCTCATCCGGCAGGGCCGCTACGGAGATTTTATGGCCTGCTCCGGTTATCCCAAATGCAAATTCACCAAGGATCTACCCGGGGAAGAAAGCGCGGCCGCCGCAAAAGAGAAATGCGATAAATGCGGCAGTAAGATGGTTTTAAAACACAGCCGCTACGGCAGCTTCCTGGCCTGTTCTGCTTATCCAAAATGTAAGAATATTAAACCTATTCTTAAAAAAATTGACGCCAAGTGCCCAAAATGCGGCGGAGATCTGGTTGAAAGAAGGACGCGGAAGAGAAGGCTCTTCTACGGCTGCAGTAATTATCCGAAATGCGAGTTTGCCACCTGGCAAAAGCCCGCTCCAAAGGAGGAAAAAGGTGCTTAGAGAATTTTTCACGAGGAATGTCGGATTAAAGATCCTGGCTCTAATTTTAGCCATCATTCTCTGGGCCATCGCCCGCTTCTGGGTCATTCGATAATATCAGCCAACCATTATTGCTGCCATGAGAGTTATTAAAGACTTAAAAGAAATGCATTCCTATTCCGCAAAAATGAAGCGCCGCGGAAAAAGGATCGGATTTGTGCCCAGCATGGGTTATCTGCATGAAGGGCATCTCTCGTTAGTGGAAGCGGCCCGGAAGAAGGCGGATGTGGTGGTGGTCAGCATTTTTGTCAATCCCACTCAGTTCGGTCCGGGAGAGGACCTTGCCCGTTATCCCAGGGACCTGACCAGAGACAAAAAACTTCTTCGCAATTTTGAGGTGGATGTTCTGTTCCTGCCCGAAGCAAATAAAATATATCCGAAAGGCTATAAAACCTATGTCGAAGTAGAAGGCCCCTCGAAAATAATGTGCGGCCGGTCGCGACCAACCCACTTTCGCGGGGTGACCACTGTGGTCGCCAAATTCTTTAATATTGTTTCCCCGGACTATGCATTTTTTGGAGAAAAGGACTTTCAACAGCAGGTCATCATTAAAAGAATGGTCAGGGATCTCAATTTCCCAATCGAAATAATCAGTCTGCCAATCGTTCGGGAATTTGATGGCCTGGCCATGAGCTCAAGAAATAAATATCTAATTCCCTCAGAAAGAAGCGCCGCGACTATTCTCTACAAAGCCCTTTCCTTTGCCAAAAAGGAGGTCGAAAACGGGGAAAGAAATTCACACAAGCTGCTTCTAAAGATGCGCTCCCTGATTGAAGCAGAACCAGCGGTCAAATTGGATTATCTGGTCATGGTTCACCCCGAAACCCTGGAAGAGCTAAAAAAGATAAAGGGCAAGGGGCTGATCGCCCTTGCGGCCTTCGTTGGCAAAGCCCGCTTGATCGACAACCTTCTAGTTAACGCAAAGTAAATCATGTATGGCAAAAAAGGTTTTTCTCTGATTGAAATAATTGTTGTGCTTGGAATGTTGGGCGTACTTTTTGCGCTTTCCCTTCCGATCTCTTCCAGGTTTTCCTCTGTTCTTTATCTTAACGCTTCTGCCAAAGCCCTGGCCTCGGAGCTGAGGAATGTCCAAAACCAGTCTATCCTGCAACACAAAACCCTTAGTCTGGACCTGGCCAATTTGAATCTCCCTCCCGGGATCCATCTCGCAAACAACCGTGATATAACTTTTTCTCCCTCTGGCTTTCCACCACCCGGCAAATCCGGCACTCTGGTTCTGCAAAATTCACTCGGAAGAACAAAAAAAGTGATCGTTTCCTCAGCCGGGAGGGTTCGCATTGAATAGAAAAGGGTTTACCCTGGTTGAGCTCCTGGTGGCGGCAAGTCTTTTTCTGGTGGCAACCTCTGCTTTTGGTTATCTTTTAAAAACCGGGCTGGTTTCCATTGAGACCGCCTCAAGGCTTAACCAGGCAGCTTATGAACTCCAGGCAAAAATGGAAGAAATCCGCCCCCTTCCCTTTAACCAGCTAGCGGCCTTGAATGGAAGCGCATTTGCGCAAGATCGCGGAGAAGTTTCTGTGACGCCAGTTTTAGCAGACTTAGTAAGGATCAAACTCGAGCTGGAATGGGATCCTAAAAAGACCTCATTAAAACTTTATACCCTGAGGAGTAAATATTAAAAGTGAAAAGGAAAGGACTTACTCTAGTCGAGTTATTAATTTCGCTAACCATACTTAGCATGCTCTTTGGAGGAATGTATTACGCCTTGGGTGTGGAGCTTAGTCTCTGGAAAAGAATTGTCAGCGCAAGTGAAAAACAACACATAGCAAATCTGGTGCTGGCAAGGGTCATCCGTGATACAAGAAGTGCCTCTGAGATATTGCCCGCCTCTAATAATCAGCAGCTTTTGCTGAAGATCGGCACAGACTCCATTCAGTACAGACTGCTTAACCAAAAGATCAGGAGAAAAAAGAACGATTACTCTGCTTATCTTACTGACAAGGGAGACCTCCAAACACTTTCTTTTTCATATCCAACCACTAAAGAGGCGGAAATAGCCCTGGATGGATTCAAAACCAGAGCGTATTTGAGGAATTAGAATGAAAAAAAACAGGCAGGGATCAGCGCTTCTCCTGGTTATCTTTATTCTTGCAACCTTCATGGTTTTGGGCGCAATTAACGCGAAGATTGTTTATAATTACTATGCCTCCGCGAACGCGGTGCTCCAAAGGGAGCAGGCTTTTCATCTGGCAGAAGCCGGGCTGGAAAAGGGCAAGGTAGAGCTGACACACAATCCAAACTGGTATACTGATCTGCCCTACTATCTTAAAGATAACGTGGACTGGCTGGTCGGTTATGCGGTCGGCCAGGAAACCCAATTCGGGGAAGGCTCGTTCAAGATTATTCGAGAAAAAGATAAAAACAGATTATACTCTATTGGCTTTAAAGGAAAAGGCATGGTAGTATTAAAACTTAAGTTTTCTAACTTTCCTTTTCAGAGCCTGGAATGGAAGGAACTTTAACCTAGGAGGCAAAAACATGACAAATTACATTATTCTTGCAACCTCTATCCTGTTGGCAGTGGCTGGACAACTTCTCATGAAAAAAGGCATGCTGCTTTTCGGCGCTTTTCCTGTCAGCCAGCTTTTATATAAAATCATCCCCATGTTTTTAAATCCCTATGTTTTCTTTGGCTTCGCCTGTTTTGGTATGAGCGCTATCTTCTGGCTTGTGGTCCTATCCAGGCTTGAGTTAAGCCTGGTCTATCCCATGGTAAGTGTGGCCTACATCCTAGTAGCGTTCTTCTCCTTGGTTTTCTTTAAGGAAAATGTAACGCTGGTGCGCTGGCTAGGGATGTTAGTGATCGTTATGGGAGTATTCCTGATTTCTAGAAGCTAGTCCCGAGCAAGGTCGAGGGGCTAGTCCTTTTTATAATACTTGGTGAAATCCTCGGGCTTCATGTCCTTGATAAAATCTTTAAACTTCTTAGTCTCCTCGGCATCCTTTTCAGCGTTTACTAACTTGGCCTGCATCATGACCACTTCGGAAACAAAAATCGGGATGTGGCTGCGGACCGCCAGGGCGATTGCGTCTGAAGGGCGGGCATCCACCTTGATTAGCTTTTTATCCTTTTGCACTTCAATGATCGCATAAAACGTCCCCTCTTTAATATCGCTGATCACCACCCGCTGCGAGCTCCCTCCCAGCTCCTCAATAAAATTCTTCAGGAGATCGTGGGTCATGGGCCGGGGGGGCTTTACATTTTGAAGCTCCATGGCAATGGCCGCTGCTTCGAATATCCCGATCCAGATCGGCAAGAAATTCATTTCTTCCTGATCGCGCAAAAGCACTAAAGGGGATAAATTGCGGGGGTCAAAACCCAATCCTCCGACCTGCATTTCGATCATGTGCTTTTTACGATCTCCATGATTTTTGCAAAATCCTTGGGATGATTGACTGCCAGATCAGCCAAGGCCTTTCGGTCAAGACCGATCTTATTCTTCTTTAAGGCTGCCATAAATTTGCTGTAGCTCATGCCCGCTCCTCTTACTGCGGCGTTGATGCGTGTAATCCAAAGTCTGCGCATCATGCCCTTTTTTTGCCGGCGGTGACGGCTGGCATGCTTCATGGCCTTATAGACCGCTACTTTTCTTCGGCGAAACTGGGTGCGCAGGCCTCCTCGAAAACCCTTGGCGCGCTTTCTGACCTTCTTCCTTCTTCTGCGTGCAACAAATCCTCTTTTGACTCTAACCATCTCTATCCCCCTGGAAGCATATACCTCACTCGACCAATATCCGCTCGGGCAACCAAACCTGCTTTTCGCAAAGATCTTCTCTTTTTCGAGGACTTGCACTCAAGCAGATGGCGCATCTTTGCATGTCGCCGCAAAATCTTGCCTTTTTTCGTGATCCTGAATCTTTTAGCCGCCGCTTTCCTGGTCTTGGCTTTAGGCATTTCTTTTTCACCTACTTAGGAGCTACTATGACAATAAAGTTTTTCCCAAACCTTTTGGGTGCCGCCTCCGGCTTACCAAGGTCTGCGACCGCTTCCAGCATGCGATCCATGACCTTCATCCCCAGATCCACATGCGCCATCCATCTCCCCCTGAAAAACATGGAAACCTTCACTTTGTGTCTTTTCTCCAAAAACTCCCTGGCCTTCTTTAGCCGCACCTCAAAATCATGCTGGGCAATCTTTGGAGAAAGTTTTACTTCCTTCAATCCCCCGCCCTTCTGCGCTTTGCGCGCTTCCTTTTCCTTCTTGGCCAACTCGTATTTTAATTTCCCGTGGTCGGCAATGCGGCAAACCGGAGGCTTAGCCGCCGGGGCAACTAAAACTAAGTCCAAACCGCGCTCTTGCGCCAATTTCAAGGCGTCCGGGGTCAAAACTACACCAAGCTGCTTTCCCTCTTCGTCGATAAGTCGTACTTCTCTTCCTCGGATGCGCTCGTTGACTATGTAATATCTAATACGTTTTCAACCCCCGCACTACATTATACTATGAATTAAGCTCGACTGTCTATCTCTTGCCGGAGTCCCGACAGAAAATCTTTCAGTTTCTTTGCCCCCAGATCACCCTTTGTCCTGTGCCGGACTGCAAGATTGTTTTCCTCTGCTTCCTTGTCTCCCAAAATGATCATGTAAGGGACCTTTTGCATCTGGGCATCCCTGATCTTTGCCCCGATCTTTTCCCGCCGGAGGTCGGTCTCTACCCGGACATCCTTCTCCTTTAATTTTTTTGCCACCTCTTGCGCATATTCATTGTGCCGGTCAGCGATGGGCATGACCATGACCTGGACCGGCGCAAGCCAGAGCGGGAAAGCCCCTGCAAAGTGCTCGATCAGCGCCCCGAAAAATCTTTCAATGCTTCCCAGAATCGCCCGATGAACCATAACCGGAGTTTTCTTTGATCCATCTTCGGCAGTATAGGTCAAATTAAATCTTTCCGGAAGATTAAAATCCACCTGGATGGTCGGCCCCTGCCAGAGCCGGCCGATGGCATCCTTGAGCTTGATATCTATTTTGGGACCATAGAATACCCCGGCCCCGGGATCAATTTGGAAAGGAATGTTACGATCCTGGAGCGCCCTCTGCAGAATGGATGTAGCCTTATCCCAATTCTCAACTGTACCGGAAAACTTTTCCGGGCGGGTGGATAGATTGACCTCATATTCAAACTTAAAAACCCTCATCACAAAATCTACAAATTCCAGAACCGAAAGGATCTCATCTTCGAGTTGATCCAGGCGACAAAAGATGTGAGCATCATCCTGGGTAAAGCCACGGACCCTCAAAAGACCATGTAATACACCAGATTTTTCATAACGATAAACTGTTCCCAGTTCAAAATAGCGAATGGGGAGATCCCGGTAGCTAACTGTTTTCCTTTTATAGATAAGGATATGCCCCGGACAATTCATGGGTTTGATAACGTAATCCTGTTCGTCGATCTGCATGAAATACATGTTTTCACGATAATAGTTAGTATGTCCGGAGGTGTTCCAGAGGTCGACTTTTGCGATGTGCGGGATGGAGACTAATTCATATCCGCGCTTGAGGTTTTCTTTGCGAAGGAAATCTTCGATAACATTCTTAATAACGGTTCCCTTGGGATGATAATAAACAAAGCCGGTTCCGGCTTCTTCATGGATAGAAAAGAGATCCAGTTCTTTGCCTAATCGGCGATGGTCCCGCTTTTTGGCCTCTTCCAGGCTCTTTATATAATCATCCACTTCCTTTTGAGTATGAAAAGCGGTGCCATAGATCCTCTGCATGACCGGGTTGGTCTCAATTCCATGCCAGTATGCTCCGGCAATGGAAAGAAGCTTAAAGGCCTTGATCTGACCAGTTGTCTCAACATGCGGTCCGCGGCAAAGGTCGATAAAATCGCTATTTTGATAAAGAGTTACTTTTTCATCTTCAATCTCGTGCAGAAGCTCGATCTTATACTTTTCTCCCCGCTCCTCCATTAGCCGAATAGCTTCTTCCTTGCTCATCTCGATTCTCTTAAACTTTTGATTGGCCTTGATGATCTCTTTCATCTTCTTCTCGATTTTGGGAAGATCTTCAGGGGTGATTTGTTCAGGCATATCAAAATCGTAGTAGAAACCATTCTCAATAGCCGGACCAATGCCCAATTTCACTCCTGGAAAGAGTTCAATCACGGCTTGAGCCATAATATGTGAGGTAGAATGTCTTAGGGTTTCTAGATCGATCTTTTTTGTCATGACGAGAAGTATATCATATGAGGGTTTCGCGGGCAAATTTATCCGCCGCCAAAATATCTTCCAAAGTAGGATCGGTTTTTGCCTGATGCTTATCCATTACTTCTTTAATTTTTGCTGGCAGCGCGGCAAAATTTATCTTGCCTCTAAAGAATAACTTAATTGCTTCCTCATTGGCCGCATTCAAAACCGCAGGAAGAGTCCCGCCCTTTTTACCGGCCTCATAAGCATATTCTAAACATGGGAATTTCTGCTTGTCTGGCTGCAGGAATTCAAACTTAGAGATCTTGGCAAAGCTTAACCGATTCCAGTGGTTGGCCATTCTTTTCTGCTCAAGCAGAGCATATTGAATAGGGATCCTCATATCCGGAGCACCCAGTTGAGCCTTAACCGATCCATCCACGAACTCAACTAAAGAGTGGATGATGCTTTGGGGATGGATCACGACTTCGATTTTGGAATAATCCAAGCCAAACAAGTAATGGGCCTCCATAACCTCAAAACCTTTATTCATCAAAGTGGCAGAATCAATGGTAATTTTTGGCCCCATCTTCCAGGTGGGGTGTTTGAGCGCGTCTTTAGCTGTTAGATTAGCAAATTTTTCAAGCGGAGTTTTAAGAAATGGACCGCCCGAAGCGGTCAGAATTATCTTTTTTATGGTTTTTGGGTCTTCTCCCTGCAGACATTGGGCTATTGCGCTGTGTTCGGAGTCAATCGGAAAGACTTTTACTCCCCCAGCTTTAACCTCCCGCATAAAGATCTCTCCAGCCGCAACCAGGACCTCCTTAGTCGCCAAAGCAATATTCTTTTTGGCTTTAACCGCTTCGATCACAGGCACAAGACAGAGCGAGCCAGGAATAGCAACCACAACCATTTTTGCCGTTGGTTCGGTCGCAACCCTGGTTAAACCTTCCTGCCCAACAAGGATCTCGGTTTTTGTTCCGCCAAGTTTTGCTTCGACTTGTTTTTTGACATCTTCCGTGGCAACCGAGATAATTTTTGGAGAGAATTTCTTGACTTGTTCAACGATCAGGTCGACCTCGTCCTTGGCGGCAAATGCCACAACTGTCAGGCTGCTCGGAAAGACGGAGACCACTTCCATGGTCTGTTTGCCGATCGAGCCGGTTGAACCGAGGATAGCTATGCCTTTTTTCATAGTATATTAATTATACAATATTTCGTGCCTTTGTGTCTTGGTGGTAGTATAATATTAATGAGGTGGTCAAAATGAAAAAAGTTGTAAAATGGATAGCGATCATTGCTGGAATTCTAGTGCTTGTGTTAATAATCGGAGTCATCGCCCTTCCCTTCGTCATCCCCCTAGAAAGAATCAAAGATTTTGCGGTTGCAAAAATCTCTGAGACCATCAACCGCGAAGTAAAGGTTGAAAAGGTTTCCTTCGATATCTTTTCCGGGATCAAGCTCGAAAAGCTTTCCATCAGCAACCGCCGTGGCTTTGCCAAAAAGCCCTTTGTCTCAGCCGACGCTATCGCGTTGCGCTATGCCTTCTGGCCCTTGTTTAAAAGGCAGATCATCGTCAAGGAAATAAGATTGGTAAAGCCTGAGATCCTGATCGAAAAAAGTGCCCGGGGAGTCTTTAACTTTTCAGATCTGATCAGAAGGAAAGCTCCTCCTAAGAAGGCAAAGGCAGAGGCAAAGGAATTTCCCTTCTCCATGATAGTCGACACCTTCTCCATCCGTAACGGCCGGATAACATATGTTGATTACGGCACAAAATCAAGCAGTGAGATCAA
>JAZFXQ010000079.1:0-8297 GCA_036448795.1 Candidatus Margulisiibacteriota bacterium
CCTCGATCTCCATGCCCACCCTGAATCTGATCTCATCCAGGACGATGATATTTAGGGGATCGGACATAGCTATCACAAGCTTTTTATCTTTTTGCTCGACCGGGATCAAGTGGTATCTTCTGGCAGTCTTTTCAGGGACAAGCTTTATGGTTTCCGGATCTATTTTTGCCAGATCAGCTTTTGGAACATGGCAGTGCTCCGTGTAGTATTCTAAGATCTTATCTTCGGGAACCATGCCCAGTCTGACCAGAACGTGACTGAGCGCTTCTCCGGTTTTGTCCGACTCAAGATGCGCGGTTTGTAACTGAGTGGTGCTGATGATCTCATTTTCGGTCAGAAATTCGCTGAGCGTTTTTCTAATTTTCGCCATGATTTAAAGTAAATATATAATGTTTACTTGCCAAAGTCAACTTAGGACTTGACACTTTTGATAGCAGGGGTATAATAAAAGGCAATCAGATGTTGGAATTTATTACAGATATAATTGTAGGCATGAACATGGTCTTGATCTTTGGGTCGGTTTTTCTGGCGATGGAGATCATTAAATCTCTGGGAATGAAGCAAAGCTATGTTCTGGCCAAGGGCTGGATTTATATTCTTCCGGCTGTGATCATAATCGCTTTTATCCGGGTCTATGATTTTTTTACGGAATACAGCATCTACACCGCCTCCCGCATCATTCAAGAGCTGATGTACCTGGCCTTTACCGCCACTCTTTTCATGGGTTTGCTGGTCCAGTTCATGGCCATTAAAAAGGCCATGGAGGGCAGGGAGTAGGGATGGAAGTCAAGGTTTTCGGCAAGCCGGGCTGCGAATACTGCAAGACCACTTTCAAAAAATTTGAGACCTTTTTTGGGAGATGGAATATCGATCAATCCAAGATCAGATTGAATTTTTTCGACATGGAGACCGTGGATGGTCTGGCCGAGGGAGCCTTTTACAGCGTTGACAAGGTCCCCTCTACCGTCATAGAAAAGGAAGGGACAATCTTAGCCCGCTGGGACGGCAAGGTCCCGCTTTCTGAAGAATTCAAAACGTTCTTCTAGGAACTTACTCCTTGAAAGACAAAAAAATCCCCGCTGGAGCGCTTAAAATAATAAAAGTCCTCAAAGAAAATGGTCATCAGGCTTATCTGGTGGGCGGATGCATACGGGATCTCATTTTGACAATTCCGATCGAAGAATGGGATATAACCACCTCTGCCAAGCCGGATCAGGTCAGCGAACTTTTTTCCAAAGTCCTTCCAACCGGGATAGAATACGGTACAGTTACCATCATACTTGCGGACGGACAATACGAGGTTACGACCTTTCGTTCGGATGAAAGATATGTGGATGGAAGGCACCCGGCCAATGTAACCTTTACGGATGATATCCTTAAAGATCTTTCCCGCCGGGATTTCAGCATGAATGCCCTGGCCTATGATCCATTGACCGAGCAATTGCTTGATGAGTGGGCGGGACAAAAAGATCTAAAGAAAGGATTGATCCGAGCCATCGGCAATCCGGCAGAGCGCTTTTCTGAAGATGGTCTCCGCTCCGTGCGCGCCTGCCGTTTTGCATCCAAGCTTGAATTCGAGATAGAAAAAGAGACCTTTGCCGCCATATCTAAAACTCTGGAGATCACAAAAAAGGTTGCGCCGGAGCGGATCCACGATGAAATCGTGAAGATGCTCAAAACCAAAAAACCCTCAATTGGTTTCGAGCTTATGCGGAAATCAGGGCTTTTGAAATCGATCCTGCCAGAGCTTGAGGATTGTTACGGGGTTAAACAGCCGCGCAAATTCCACAAATATGATGTTTACTGGCACAGTCTCTATTCCTGCGAGGCAGCGGATCCCTCCAATCTGGCTCTCCGGCTGGCGGCCCTTCTGCATGATATTTCAAAACCGGAATGCAAGGAGGGGTTTCATTTTTACAATCATGATCGGATCGGAGCGAAAGTGGCTAAGGAAATTCTTCAGCGCTTGCGCTTTTCCAATGCAGAAATTGCCAAAGTCATCAACCTTATCAAGAACCACATGTTCAATTATGAAAGCTCCTGGTCGGATGCGGCGGTAAGGCGTTTTATGCGCCGGGTGGGGGTGGGAAACCTTGAAGATCTTTTTGCCTTAAGGGCGGCCGACACCAAGGCCATGGAGCGAGAGATCGAGGATGCCTATCTCGAAGAGCTGAAGAGCCGCATCCAAAAGGTAATTGATGAAGAACAGGCCCTGCATGTTAAAGATCTTAAGGTGGACGGAAAAGACGTGATGAAGGTCTTGAATATTGAACCGGGGCCTAAAGTGGGAGAGGTGCTGAATGCCCTTCTGGAAAAGGTTTTGGACGATCCCAAGCTGAATGAGAGGGAAACCCTTTTAAAATTAATAAAGACTTATGAATAAAAAATTTTGTTTATTCCTTTTACTTGCCTTTCTATTTGCCAGCGCTGCAGTTGCTTCCATCAAGGTCACCAGGATCGAGGCTATGCGCGACCGGGGCTTTGACTACCTGGACATTTACACCAACGGCTACGTAAAGGGCGAGGGACTTTTGCTTGAAGACAAACTGGTCATCGATTTTCCAGGAGCCAAAGTTTCCAAAAGATTTGAGATCCGGCCAGAAAAATCAAGGCGCATAAAAAAGATCGTAGCCAAACAGGCCAGGGGAAATGCCCGGATTGTCATATATCTTAAAAAGAATGTCGATTATGAGATCGTCAACGTTTTTGGTCGCAACAAATCGGTGGTCGAAATAAGCGATCGGCTTGATTACGCTGATCGTCTTATGGCGGCCTGGGAAAAAGAGAACCTCAAACGCAAGGCACCCGCGCTCAAGCCCCATAAATATAAGGCGGTTGCTAAAAAGAAAAAGCTCCCTTTGGGCGGGAGAGTGATCGTGATCGATCCGGGACATGGTGGAGTGGATCCCGGGGCATACACGCAGAGCGGTATACCAGAAAAACATCTGACCCTTCAAACCGCCAAAAAGCTGGCGCGCATCCTGAACAATAACGGGGCAACGGTTTACCTTACGCGCAATAAGGATCGCACCGTCAGTATTCGAGACATTGTCCGCTTTGCCAACAAAGTCAAAGCGGATATTCTTATTTCGATTCATTATAATTATTACGGGAGCCTGAAAAGGATATCCGGGACCGAGACCTATTACTACACGCGCAAAAGCCGGCCGGTGGCCCTGGCTCTGCACCGCTCTTTGATACACGGGATCAAGAGAAAAGATCGGGGCTTGAGGCGGATCAGATATTATATTCTCCGGCATGCCAATATGCCGGCGGTCATTGTGGAACCTCTTTACATCAGCAATCCAGAAGAGTCAAGGCTGGCGCAGTCTCCAAAATTCCAGAACGAGATCGCCCGAGATATCGCGAGGGGGGTGAAGGCTTATTTCCGAAGTAAGACTGGTTAGAAAAGTAATCACAGAAAGAGTGGCCGCAAAAATTGGCGGAAAACCAAAGGAAGAAAAGATCATCCCCTCTTCTCCCATCGGGATTTTTGATTCGGGCGTGGGAGGGCTGACCGTCCTTCGCCAGATAATGAAAAAACTTCCTAACGAAGACGTGATCTATCTGGCGGATACAGCGCGGGTGCCTTATGGTGGAAGGCCCCCTCAGGAGATCATCAAGATCAACCATGAGATAATTCGCTACCTCATCAAGCAGGAAGCCAAGCTGATCATTATGGCCTGCGGCACCTCTTCTTCGATTGCCTATCCAGTGGTCAAGGACGAGTATCCAGTACATATTATCAATTTGGTTGATCCTGGCGCTCGCGCAGCTCTGGCTGCTTCACGCTCCGGAAAAATCGGAATAATCGCCACGGTGGGGACTGTCAATTCCCGCGCTTTTCGAAATAAAATAAAAGAACTGAAAAAGGAGGTCGAAGTGCATGCGGTGGGGTGTCCGCTTTTCGTTCCTTTGGTGGAGGGTGGATTTATAGAGACCGAGGAAACCAAGCGGGTCGCCAAGGAATATTTAAAGCCCCTGCTTAAAGAAAAGATCGATACCTTGATCCTGGGGTGCACCCATTATCCGCATCTTTCCAGGGTCTTGCGCTCGATAACCGGGCCAGAGGTTGTCTTTGTTGATCCGGCTGAGGAAGCGGTTGCAGGCGCCAAAAAACTGCTTAAAAAAGCTGGAACCCTGAAGACTAAAACCACGCCGGCCAAATACGAATACTTTGTCACCGGTTCAGTTATCCAATTTCAGGATCTGGGGAGCCGTCTTCTGGGTAAGCCCATCATTGGGGCTAAGCAGGTGACACTAGCCTGAGAATACGGTAAAATTATCTCATGTTCGAATTGATGGTGGAAGAAAGTTTTGATGCCGCCCACGCCCTGCGGGGTTATGAAGGTCCCTGCGAGAACCTGCATGGCCACACCTGGAAAGCCCAGGTCTTCCTCCAAGGCGAGAAACTCAACAAAATTGGGCTGTTAGAAGATTTTAAATCTATAAAAAGTGAATTGAAAGAAGCTTTGGAAGAATTTGATCACAAACTTTTAAACGATGTAAAACCCTTTGATGTGGAAAATCCATCTTCTGAGAATCTTGCGAAAATAATCTATAAAAAGATGAAGAATAAAACGAAGATGTTGAGCAAGGTTTTGGTCTGGGAGTCGCACACGGCTTATGCGGCATATTGGGAATAGTTTATGACAGAGATTAATTTCATCAAAATGCATGGCTTGGGCAACGACTTCGTGTTGATCGACAGCCGCAAGGAATCTCTCGACAAGCTCGAGATAAAAAAGCTGGCGGTCGGTATGTGCGATCGTCATTTTGGGATCGGAGCGGACGGCTTGTTGATTGTGTGGCCTTCACAAAAAGCCCACTATCGCATGCAGATCTTTAACCCGGACGGCTCGGAACCCGAGATGTGCGGAAACGGCATCCGCTGTTTTGCCAAGTATGTCTATGAAACCGACCAGCTCAACGAAGAAGTGATCTCGGTGGAAACATTGGGCGGGATCATATTACCGGCGGTTATCCTTGGGCCGGAGAAGAATGTGGTGGGGGTTGAAGTTGACATGGGAATTCCAAAGGAAGAAGGTGAGGTATCTTTGCAGGGATATAAATTCAAGCAAATCTCCATGGGTAATCCTCATGCAGTTGCCTTGGTGAACGACCTGGCAGGGATCAATCTATATGAGATCGGTCCGAAAATAGAAAATGATCCTCATTTTCCAAACCGCACCAATGTTGAGTTTGTGAATATCCTTAATGATAAAGAAATTGAGGTTGCAGTCTGGGAGAGGGGAGCGGGTGAGACCTTAGCCTGTGGGACCGGAGCGAGCGCCTCAGTAGTGGCAGCTTCGCTTCTGGGAAAGATTGGCCGCAGAGCCTTGGTTCATTTGCCGGGCGGAAATCTGGATATCGAATGGAGCGAGGACAAACATATTTTGATGCGCGGACCGGCCCAAAAGGTTTGCGAAGGGAAGTATTATCTATGAGAAAATCCAAAAGATTGGACAAAATCCCGCCTTATCTCTTCGTAAAGATCGAAGAAAGAAAAGAGGAGCTTCTGAAAAAGGGAGCGGACATCATCGATTTTGGGATCGGGGATCCGGATCTTCCCACTCCACCGCATATTTTCAAAAAGATGCATGAATCGCTCGAGAGCACAGAAGCGGCAAACTATCCCACTTCAAAGGGAGAATTATCTTTTCGGAAAGCGGTCGCGGACTGGTATAAAAAGCGCTTCAATGTCGACCTTGATCCAGCAAACGAGGTCTGCACCCTGATCGGATCAAAAGAGGGGATCGGGCATATCTTTTTTGCTTTTATTGATCCGGGAGAGGTGGCCCTGGTCCCTGACCCGGCTTATCCGGTTTATAAGATCGGCACCATGCTGGCAGGCGGCGAACCCTATTTTCTCCCGCTAACCGCTGAAAACAAATTCATACCTAATTTGGATGATATTCCTAAAAATATATTGAAAAAGGCCAAGCTTTTATTTATCAACTACCCCAATAATCCAACCGGAGCTGTGGCTGGAAAAGACTTTTTTGAAAAATGCGTAAAATTTGCCAAGCAGAACAATCTGCTTCTGGTTTCTGATCTGGCTTACTCTGAAATGGCATTTGATGGATTTAAACCAAGCAGTGTTTTAGAGATCCCAGGCGCCAAGGAAGTGACCATTGAATTCCATTCCCTTTCCAAGACCTATAACATGACCGGCTGGCGGATCGGGATGGCGGTTGGAAATGCTGAAGCGGTCCAGGCGCTGGCGACCATCAAGTCTAATATTGATAGCGGAGCCTTCAAAGCCATTCAGCACGCAGCCATTGAGGCTCTTTCTGGTCCGCAGGCATGCGTACCAGAGACCAACCAGATCTTTGAGGAACGCAGAAATGTTTTATTCGATGGTTTAACTTCGCTGGGATGGAAGCTTGATAAACCCAAGGCAACTTTTTACATGTGGGTTCCGGTTCCTCAAGGCGAAACTTCAGCTTCTTTTACTGAAAAGCTGCTTGAGAAGTGCGGGGTCTTAGTGGTTCCGGGAAACGGATATGGCCCTTCCGGAGAAGGTTATGTGAGGTTTGCGATCACCCTTCCTAAGGGAAGAATTGCTGAGGCCATCCAAAGAATGGGAACAGCAAAGATTGGCTACTCTCCCAAAAAATAAGCGATTTATCCCCCTTTATAACTTTGAGATACCATAAAAATATGGTATAATACGCATAAAAAGCCTGCAGGCGAGTACTCTATATGACAATAGCAATCCATTCTAATATAAGCCGGATAGATAAGACCAAAAAAACCTTCCAGAGCGCTAATCGGTTTTCCTCCATATTATTTACTTTATCCAGATTGGGATTGGCGGCTTTGATTGATAAGGCGTTCTTCAGAAGCAAAAATTCAATTCCCCGAAAAATAAGATCAACCCTTGAGAAACTGGGGCCGACCTTTATGAAGATCGGACAGATCCTGAGCCTCAGGTCTGACATTATTCCTTTAGAATATTGTGAAGAATTGAAGAAGCTTTTAGACGCTGCCCCTCCCTTCCCATTTAAAGATGTGAGGTCCATCATAGAACAAGAATTGAATGGATCCATTGAAGAGATTTTTAAATCCTTTGATGAAAAGCCCCTAGCGACCGCATCCCTGGCGCAGGTGCATGCCGCGGTCTTGCGAAATGGCCATAAAGTTGCGGTTAAGGTTCAACGCCCCAATCTCCATCAAACAGTTGAAAAGGATTTAAATCTTCTTAGGCATCTGGCATCTTTTCTTGAAAATCATGTGCCGTTCACTAGAAATTATCGACCGGTCGCAACGGTTAAGGAGATCTATGAAGCCATGATACGGGAGCTGGATTTTAGGATCGAGGGCCGCAATGCTCAGCACATGAGGGAAAATTTTCGAGAGAATGGAAGCGTAAGGATCCCGCGGATCTACTGGAAATATACTACCAGTAAGATTATTACTATGGAATTTATCGACGGCGTAAGGGTTGACGCATTTAATGAGTTAGATGAATCAGAAACGGACAAAGAGCAGTTAGCCTTAAATGTTACCAACGCCATTCTAAAGCAGATTTTTATAGATGGCTTCTTCCATGCCGATCCCCATCCGGCAAATATATTTGCCTTACCCGATAATTCAATCTGCTTTTTGGATTTCGGCATGTTCGGAGAGTTTGATCAAGAGCAGAGAAAAAAAATGCTCCTTGTTTTTGTGAGTATGATAAAGGGAAATCTTCATGATTACCTTAGATATATAATCGAGTTTGCAGAAATCTCGGAAAAATCTGATCTAGCGGGATTTAAAAAGGCCAGCAAGGAACTCTTTATCGAAATGTTTGGTGCTTCTATAAAAGAACGCAGCGTGGCGCATGCATTTTTCGATGGCATACATAAGGGCGTTAAGTATAATGTCTTTTTTCCGTCTAACCTGGTGATGCTGGCCAAAGTGCTTATAACCTTTGAGGCGGTAGCCAGGGATTTAGATCCCAGTTTTAATTTAACCCAAGCTGCCGAACCGTTTGTTGAGGAGTTATACGTGGAAACAATGGTCCCGCAGGAGCTGATCCGGTTGTTTAGAAAGAGCAGTTCTTTATATATTCGATTTTTGCACCGATTGTTCAAGCTGTGGACAAACGCACTGGGGAAACTCGAAGAAGAATCGCTTGAGCTTTTGCTAGATGAAGAAGAATTTGAGCAAGAAATTTCGCGTGAAAAAAGCATAAAAACAGGCAGCAAACAGGCCTAAATGTGGTATAATAATGATAATAAAGGAGGTGAAGAGAATTGGCAAATAAAAAGGAATCTGAAAAGAAGTCCGGCGAGGAATTAAAAAGCATG
>JAZFXQ010000080.1:0-5299 GCA_036448795.1 Candidatus Margulisiibacteriota bacterium
TATCAGCCGTTTTTCGGTTTTGTTGTTTAAGGAAGGAACATACACGCCCGATATTTTCGAAAGGACTTCTACTCTCTGCTTTCTACTTTCTGCTTTTGTCTTTCTTAAAACATCTATAATTTCGATAAGGACTTCTTCCGCTTCTCCGATCACAAAGAAGTCAAAAAAATCCGCGATCGGCTCGGGGTTAAAAACGCATGGCCCGCCCCCCATGATGAGCGGATCCTTCTCAGTTCGGTCTTTGCTCCGCGTCGGAATTCCTCCCAGCTTGAGCATGGTGATGATGTTGGTATAGGTCAGTTCGTGCCCAAGACTAAAACCGATGAGGTTAAATTCGGAGATCGGCTTCCATGATTCCAACGAAAACAAACTAACAGACTCACCAACTAACAAACTTTCCATGTCCGGCCAGGGGGCAAAGACCCTTTCTGCCAGAACGTCTTCTTCCTGGTTTAGGATATAGTAGAGAATCTGGATGCCCAGATTGGACATGCCGATCTCGTAGGTGTCTGGATAGGCCAGGGCGATCTTTAAAGGGATCTTGTTCCAATCCTTATGGACCGAGTTCAGCTCGTTCCCTATATAGCGGGCAGGTTTTAGGACATTCGGCAGTATTTTTTCTTGGATGGCTTTTTTCACTTTACAACAATGTTCACTAATTTCTTGGGGACTACGATGGTTTTTGCTATATTTTTGCCGGCGATGAAGTTTTTGGCTTTTTCACTTGCATGCGCTTTTTGTTTTATTTCATCATCAGATGCATCCGGCGAGACCAAAAGGGTGTCTCGGATCCGGCCGTTGACCTGGACCACAATCGTAAGCATCTCTTCTTTGGCAAGTTGGGGATCATAGCTTGGCCAGGATTGCAGATGGATGCTTTCTTGGTTGCCCAGTTTGTTCCAAAGCTCCTCGGTCATGTAAGGGGCAAAGGGTGAGAGCATGGTCAATAAATGACGAATGACGAATGACGAATGACGAATGAAGGAGTCTTTATTACTATTTAAATAATTGACAAATCCCATGAGTTTAGCTATAGCGGTATTGAAAGAGAGGCGTTCGATATCCTCAGTTACGGCTTTGATTATTTGGTGGGTCTTTTTGATCAATTCGGATTTGGGATTTGTTTCGGATTTGTTTGGGGTTTGTGATTTTTCAGTAGCCAGTCGCCAGACCCGGTTCAGGAAGCGGAAGCATCCCTCCACCCCCTTATCCGACCACTCCAGCTCCCTTTCTGGTGGAGAAGCAAAGAGAATAAAGAGCCGGGCCGTGTCCGCACCATATTTTTCGATGATATGGTCTGGATCGACCACGTTCCCTTTGGATTTGCTCATTTTAGCGCCGTCTTTTACCACCATGCCCTGGGTAAGGAGGTTGCTGAAGGGTTCGTCAATCGGAATAAGCTTTTGATCAAAGAGGAACTTCGCAAAGAAACGGGAATAAAGGAGGTGCAGGATGGCATGCTCGATCCCTCCGATGTACTGGTCGATCGGAATCCAGTAATTCACTTTATCTTTGGCAAAGGCCTCTTTGCTGTTTTTTTGGTCGCAGTAGCGATAGAAATACCAGGAAGAGCAGATGAAGGTATCCATGGTGTCGGTTTCCCGTTTTGCAGGGGCTTTGCATTTCGGGCATTTCACTTCCACAAATTCTTTGACTTCGGTCAGGGGCGAAGCTCCTTTTCCGGTAAATTTGATGTTCTTGGGCAGTTTTACCGGCAGATCTTTTTCTGGGACCGGAACCACTCCGCACTTTTCGCAATATATAATTGGAATGGGGGCTCCCCAGTAGCGCTGACGGGAGATCAACCAATCCCGGAGTTTATAATGTGTTTGCCATTTCCCGGCTTTTTTGCCCGCTAACCAGTCGCCAATATTTTTTAATCCTTCAGTTGATGGTTGTCCGTCAAATTGAGCGGAGTTAACCATGATGCCTTCATCAACAAAGGCTTTATCGTCGGAAACCTGCGACTGAACGTCGCGGTTTCCACCTTTTATTACGATTTTTATCGGGAGGTTATGTGCTTTGGCGAATTCAAAATCCCGCTGATCATGGGCGGGAACCGCCATAACCGCTCCGGTTCCGTATTCCATGAGGACATAATCTGAGATCCAGATCGGAATTTCTTGGTTATTGGCCGGATTAACAGCGTAGGCTCCGGTAAAAACCCCTTCCTTGCCTGAGCTTTCTTCTCTTTCGTGAAGAGTCTCATGTCTGACTTTTTCTTTAAAGGTTTTTATCTCTTTTTCGTACTTGGTTCCTTTGATCAACTCATCAACCAAGGGGTGCTCCGGAGCTAAAACCATATAGGTCACGCCAAAAAGGGTGTCGGGCCTGGTAGTATAGATTAATAACTCCTTATTTTCGGATTTCGGATTTCGGATTTCGAATTTAATTTCTACGCCCCGTGACTTTCCGATCCAGTTGCGCTGCATGGTCTTGACCGGCTCCGGCCAGCCCTTTAATTTTTCCAGGTCCTTCAGGAGCCTTTCTGAATAATCCGTGATCTTTAAAAACCACTGCTCCAAGGGTTTTTCTTCAACCAGAGTTGCGCAGCGCCAGCATTTATCTTCTTTGACCTGTTCGTTGGCCAGAACGGTCTGGCAATCCGGACACCAGTTGACCTTGGCTTTTTTACGGCAGGCCAATCCCTTTTCGAAGAATTTAAGGAAGAGCCATTCGGTCCACTTGTAATATTCTTCTTTGGAGGTGTTCACTTCCCGGCTCCAGTCGTAGCTGATCCCTAATCTCTTAAGCTGCTTGCTCATGCGCTCAATGCAGCTGTCGGTCCAGTCGGCAGGGTGGGCCTTGTGCTTGATGGCGGCGTTTTCCGCGGGAAGGCCGAAGGCGTCCCAGCCAATGGGATGAAGCACATTGAAGCCTTTCATCTTTTTATAGCGGGCGATCACATCCCCGATGGCGTAATTCCGAACATGGCCCATGTGGAGGTTGCCGGAGGGGTAGGGGAACATGACCAGGTCGTAGTATTTGGGTTTGTTAGTTTGTTCGTTTGTTAGGTAGAGTTTTGCTTTTTCCCATTCTTTCTGCCACTTGGGTTCGATAATGGAGGGCTGGTAAGAGTTCATTTCTTCTTTTTCTTTTTGGGGCCTTCTTCTTTTATCTTCGCCTTTTCCTCCGCCTTTAAAGAGGCAGCCCTGCCGGCTTTTTCAAAGATGATCTTGCCGTCCTTGGCATCTGCTTTAACCTTGTCTCCGGCCTTGAATTTGCCTTCGATGAGGTGGTTGGAAAGCGGGTTTTCGATCAGGCGCTGGACCGCGCGGCGCAGGGGCCTTGCCCCAAACTTCGGCTCATAGCCTTCTTTGACAATGATCTCTCTGGCAGCATCCGTGACCTCGAGCTCCATTTCCTGGGTCTTGACCTGCTTCTGGACATCGGAGAGCATAAGACCCGCGATCTTTTTCAGCTCTTGATCAGTTAAGGGATGGAAGACAATGATCTCGTCGATTCGATTCAAAAATTCCGGTCGGAAATCTTTCTTCATGGCATCCAGTACCGTACTTTTTATCTTGTCATAAGTGGCTTCCCGGTCTTCTCTGGCCATAAACCCGATCGCCCCTTGATCCACGATCGTTTTCTGTCCGATATTTGAGGTCATGATGATGACCGTGTTCTTGAAATCCACCACATGCCCCTTGGAGTCGGTCAATCTTCCGTCTTCGAGGATCTGCAGGAGGATGTTAAAGACATCCGGATGGGCTTTTTCTATTTCATCAAAGAGGATGACCGAATAAGGTTTTCTGCGGACCGCTTCAGTTAATTTTCCGCCTTCCTCGTAGCCCACATATCCAGGAGGGGCCCCGATCAATCTGGAAACGGTGTGCTTTTCCATGAACTCGGACATATCCATGTGGATCAAAGCATCCTGGGTCCCAAACAAGAATTCTGCCAGACGCCGGGCAACCTCAGTTTTACCGACCCCGGTTGGTCCAGCAAAAATAAAGGAACCAACAGGCCGCTCGGGTGGTTTGAGTCCGGCTCTCCCCCGGCGGATGGCCTGGGAAACAGCACGCACCGCATCATCCTGGCCAATAATGCGTTTGTGCAGATCCTCTTCCATGCGGGTGAGCTTTTCGGTTTCCGCGGCGGTGAGCTTGACTACCGGAATGCCGGTCCAGTCTGAAACAATTTCGGCGATGTCGTCCTCGGTGACCATGGCTTCCCCGCGTTCGGCTTCAACTTTATGGGTATCCTCGAGGGTCTTGAGCTTCTTTTCGGCTTCGGCGATCTTATCCCTGAGCTTTGCTGCAAGTTCATATTTTTGGGAAGCAAGGGCCGCATCCTTTTCTCTTTTTTCTTTTTCAATAGCCCGTCTCAAGGCTTGGATATTTTTTACCGGGGAAAGCAGGCGCAGTCTGACCTTGGCGGCAGCTTCGTCCATGACATCTATGGCTTTGTCCGGCAGAAAGCGATCTGAGATATAGCGGTCCGCCAGGGAAGCGGCCGCGATCAGGGCCGCATCCGGGATCTTAACATTGTGGTGGGCTTCATAGCGGTCGCGAATTCCTTTGAGCATCTCAATGGTAAGCTCAACCGAGGGTTCATTTATCAGAACCGGCTGAAATCTTCGCTCAAGCGCCGCATCCTTTTCAATGTGCTTTCGATATTCGTCCACGGTGGTTGCCCCGATCATCTGAAGCTCTCCTCTGGAAAGCGGCGGTTTGAGCATGTTTCCGGCATCGATCGCTCCCTCTGCCCCTCCGGCTCCGACTAAAGTATGCAGTTCATCAATGAATAAAATGATTTTCCTCTTTTTAGCCAGGATCTCGTCCAGTATCTTTTTGACCCGGGCCTCGAATTCTCCGCGGTATTTGGTGCCGGCCACCATTCCCCCCAGGTCCAGGGCGATGACTTGTTTATCTATCAGAACATCCGGCACTTCTCCCTTGACAATGCGCTCGGCCAGCCCCTCCACAATGGCGGTTTTTCCCACCCCCGGGTCTCCAAGCAGGGCCGGGTTGTTTTTGGTTCTGCGGGAAAGGATGCGCATGACGCGGTCGATCTCTTTCTGGCGGTTAACGACCGGGTCGAGTTTTCCTTCGCGGGCCATATCGCACAGATCTCGGCCGTAGCGTTCAAGGGCCTGATACTTTTCCTCGGGGCTTTGGTCGGTAACTCGCTGGCCGCCGCGGATATCCTTCATCGCCGCAAGAATCGCATCGCGGTCAGCCCCGAGAGTGCTCAGTATCTCCTTTGCCGGCGAAACCTCCTCAGCCAGGGCCAGCAGCAGATGCTCGACGGAGGTGTACTCGTCCTTGAGGTCGCGAGCCTCCTGCTCCGCCCG
>JAZFXQ010000081.1:0-15380 GCA_036448795.1 Candidatus Margulisiibacteriota bacterium
TGACTTCAGGGTTAAGTTCATGTATTTTGAAAAGGCATATTCAATCCCCAGCCTGACTTTGGGATTGCTGGGACGGGGGTTATTGATATCATAAAGATCGCCCCTTAAGATCAACTCATCGGATGGATAAAAGGCAACCCCTCCCCCGAGTTGATTGCTGATCACTCCTATTCTATATCCAAAATCCTCGGCCAGCTTTGCAGTAAATAACACATCCAATAAACTGAGCTGCCGAGCAGGCCCCTCCCCCATCGCCAGCCGGATGTAATTCTTTTCTGATTGAACAATATCCACGTTCCCTCTTACGGCATTGGACCTGGAGCCGATATCGATCCCAGCCGATGGGCGCATTTTTATTTGTCCTACTGATTCAAAAAATCTATTGGCAGTTGAAAGGGTCTTTTTGGTTTCTCTTAAGGTCCCTTTGACATTTTCCTGAAATTTAGGATCAGCCACGATATCTCTTATGCCTTGATTGGTCTGACGGAGCTCTGCGGTCAGCATTTCAACTTCTGTAGCCACCTTGTCAGCAGTGAACAGGGTATGCCTGACCGAATCCTGCAGTTCTTTATTCTCCACGATCATCCGGATATTTTCCAGGATCTTCTTGGTTTCCTCCAGATTCTGCGCGCCAATATCCACAAAATCCACAATTCCGGCGGTTTTGATGCCATACAATACTTGCGGAGGGGCATAGATCACTTCCGAAATCCCGGGACGGATTTCAAGATATTTTAATCCCACAATGCCATCATAAGCTATTCTCAAAGTGGAATCTGTTGGAAATTTAATGTCCTTTTCTATAACGGCATAGACCTTGATATCCTGCGGTCCCGGATCGGTGCGGAGGATCTTTCCCACCTTGAACCCCCGATAGCGCACCTCTGATCCAATGGTTAACCCTTCAATGCTTTCAAAAGAACCGATTAATTCATACCCTTTCCTGACCATAAAGAGATCAGTTTTCCAGACAATGATGGCCCCCAGGGCGATCAGCGCCACCAGAGTTAAAAGCCCTACCTTGGCCGTAGTTGATAACATTTTACAGGCCTCCTGTTATGAATTTTTTGACGATCGGATCGGTTGTCTTTTTGGTCTGATCCGGAGTGCCGGTTTCAATAAATTTTCCTTCATGCAGCATGACAATCCTCCCGGCCACACGGTAAATCGTCTGCAAAACATGGGTAACGATTATAGAAGTGACCTTTAATTCCCGGCTTAATTTTATCATTAAATTCTCAATGGTGACAGAGGTGATCGGGTCCAGCCCAGTGGTCGGCTCATCATAGAGAATGATCTGAGGATCAAATGCCAGGGCCCGCGCAATGCTTACCCTCTTCTGCATCCCTCCCGAAAGTTCAGCGGGCATAAGCTTCTGGGTGCCCTCCAATTCCACCATGATCAGTTTTTCCTTAACAACTTTGGAGATTTCCCGCTCTGAAAGCTTGGCATGCTCCCGCAGGCCAAAGGCCACGTTCTCAAAAACATTCATGGAATCAAAAAGAGCCGAGCTCTGAAAGATCATACCCACTTTTTTACGCAGGTCGATCAGTCCATCCTCGGAAAGCCGACGGATGTCCCTGCCATCCATAACAACTGTTCCAGAAGTTGGTTCTTCCAGTCGGATGAGCAGTTTAAGGAGAGTGCTTTTCCCACACCCGGAGGGTCCAATGATAGCCAGTGATTCTCCATCCCGGATATCAAAGGTTATGTTTTCCAGGACCTTCAATTTTTCAAAATATTTGGTTAAGTTCTTAAGCTTGATCATTTAAAGAATAAAATCGACAAGAAATAGTTTGCAATGAACAAAGCGATCAAAGAGGTAACCACTGAAGAAGTGGTTGCTTCTCCGACCCCCTTGGCGCCGCCTTTGGCGGAAAGGCCCTTATAACAGGCAATCACCGAAATAATCATGCCGAAAATCACGGTCTTGAGCAGCCCCCCGTAAACGTCCCAAAGCTCTAGCATGTTTTGGGCAGTTTCCATATACTGCACCGGGTTTATCTTGCTGATGTAGGCTGCCACTATATAGCCTCCCACGAATCCAAGAATGTCGGCAAGTATGGTAAGCAGCGGAAGCATCAATGCCGCAGCAATAAATCTTGGAATGACCAGATATCTTATGGGACTGGCGCCCATGGCACTTAAGGCATCAATTTGCTCTTTGACCCGCATGGTTCCAAGCTCGGCCGCAATGGCCGCCGCCACCCTGGCCGCTATCGCGATCCCGGTCACAGCCGGACCCAGCTCGCGGGCCATACCAACGCTCATCACTCCCCCTACATACTTTCCAGCGCCAAATTGAATAAACTTGCTGGCAATTTGAAGGGCAAAAACCATTCCCACAAAAACCGCAGTTACGATTGCCAGAGGGAGCGATTCGGTCCCGATCTTGACCATCTGTTCCAAAGTAAGCTTCATATTTATCTTGCCTCGGAAGATGTCCCTTATAGTCTCCCAAGCAAGATTGGTTACCTTTCCAAATTCTTCTAAAATCGCTATGGTTTTGCGGCCGATATTTTCAGTGAATCTTTCGTATTGCATAGGGTATTTTCTCCACCAAATCCGAGGCGATCACTCCATGCTGATTTTTTTCTTTAGCTGCCAGATCTCCGGCCAGACCGTGTAAATAGACCGCTAAAACAGATGCCTCCCAGGCTGCTATCCCCTGGGCTAAAAATCCAGCAAGCATTCCGGTTAAGACATCCCCTACCCCTCCCGAGGCCATACCCGGGTTTCCGGTTGGATTTGTAAAGCTCCTTCCAGAAGGATGGGCCATGACAGTTTTATATCCTTTTAGAACAACCATACATCGCAAACGTTGGGCCACCTCTTTTGCAACAGAGACGCGGTTCTTCTGAACATATTCCACGCTTCTTTTAATTAAGCGGGACATTTCTCCGGGATGGGGGGTTATTATAACCTTTGCCTTCGCCTTTGCCTTCTTCAAAATATTTAAATCTTTTGAGATGACATTTAAGGCGTCCGCGTCAATAACCAGGGGTGTGGGACGAAGGACGAGGGATGAAAGCAGCTTCTTGGTTTGTTCAGTGACCCCGAGTCCCGGTCCAATGGCAATTGCGTCCGCTTTTATATTCTTGATTTTTTCAAATGGAAGGGTGATAACTTCGGGGGTCATGGAATCGACAAAATTGACCAGGTTCCTGGGAACTGCCAGATAAGTCAGCCCTGCTCCAGACCGCAGGGCTCCGCGGGCAGCCAGAACCGCAGCACCGGTCATTCCAGGGGACCCAGCAACAATCAAGACCCTTCCGTAATCCCCTTTATGGGTAGCCGGTTTGCGCCTGGGCAGCAGCTTTGATATTCTGCCCTTCATCAGTACCCTTTTTCCCAATCCAGCATATCTTTGACTTTATCCGCAAGAAAACTGGTCTTGGAAAGCATTTCAGCCACTTCTGCCCGGGTTAATTTCTTTTGGGTTTCAAAGGGCTGGTCTGCGAGATACTCTAAAAGTCCCGCTTCCTTGGCGGCACTGATCTCTTTAACTGCCCAATGCCGACCTGGAACATCTGCAAAAGGAACCTCAAGCAATCTCGATTCAGGAATTTGTGCAAATCTTGCAATCATTACCACCCCTTCCGCACGCGTCATCAGTCCCTTCGGGCGAAAGGTCCCGTCTGGATAACCTTTGACGATTCCCTGCCGGGCTGCTGCCCCAATATAATTTGCAGCCCAATGGGTGGCCTTCACGTCTTTGAAGGGCTTTCCTTTGACCTTAAAATCACCGATCCCTTTGGCTTTCATAAGCAGGGTGCACATTTCCGCCCTGGTTATGTTACCATCCGGCCTGAAAGTCCCGTCCGGATATCCAGAAACAACCTTTTCCATGGCTAAGATCGAAATTGGAACACTTGCCCAATAATAAGCCGGAACGTCGGCAAATTTCTTCAATCTTAAAATTCTTATTTTCTGAGAATCAATTGAATTTCCGTTGTCAAATCCCTCGACCAGGAATGAATTTTTTCGAAGCACCAGCGGGAATTGGATTTGAAATTTATTCTCATCAAGTGCGACCTCAATATCGCCTAGCATTACTCCCCTGATCTTTTTATTAAGGACCTTTCCTTCAATGGACACTTCCTCAGTATAAAGAATGGACCGATCCTTGGGTGAGATTGAAAATGACGGCATTTTTACTAAAACTTTTGGCTTCCTTTTCTTGGTTACTCCATAAGTCAAAGAAAAATAATGTGTATTATTTTCTGTGATTTGGTTATACTGATGAAAGGCATAATCAAATCGAAACCCGCCAAAGTACAAGCCCACGCCCGCAGTAAAGTTATTAGTTGGCTCAAGTTGACCGGCACCTCCGGTTCCCACAATGTCCTGATCTATTCCAGTTCTCAAATCTATGAATTCCATGGGCGACCACTCCAGACCAAAATGCCAAAGTTGTGGAATATCGTTGCGATGAGGAAAGAAATCACGGTCCAAATTCATGCTCAGTTCCTGTTCGCCAAGCTTTGTCCAGCCTTCCTCTCCTAAGAGCTTGAGACTTAAACCGGCTTTAAAAGTTGAGGAAAGAGTCTCTTCGGTCCCGTTAGCCCATTTTATTTTCCCTCCAGAATCGAAGGGTAAAGCATTCTGTAATACCAGACCAGCTTTAAAACCCGGGGTCAGCCTGTAGTGAAGGCCCAGATCCACCTCATTTCCGGAAGCGGTGCCATTGGAGATTCCCGGGCCAGCCATATCCAAGAAGAACATCTTAAGGGTCGCCCCGGCAGATAAACCTTCAAAAACATCCCAATCCAGTAAACTTTTTAGTTCAGATCCCCAGGAGAAAAGAACAACACGATTACTGAAGGAGTAGCTTACCCCCTCGGTGGTGGAGGGAATGATCCTTATCCCATCGATGACTTCGGTGGTAGCAGCCGGGCCGGTAAATCCAATATCGCTCCCAACATATCCAATTCCAAAAACCCCGTAGGTGGTCGGGTAGGCAGCTGCCAGATTCAGATATTCATATTCATTTATGAACTTTCCGGACATGCTGGTAATCTGCCAATTCGTAACATTGGATAATGCAGCAGGGTTAATGAAAATTCCTGACAGATCATCCGCCAGTCCGATATAACCCTTGCCCATGCCCAGGAGTCTGGCCCCTACCCCGATCCGGGTGGGGTCATTGGCAACCTTTGTCTGGGCAAAAGCAGCATGCCAGACTAAAAATAAGGCTAAGAAAAAGATCAATAATTTTCGCATTTTGTTAGACAGCTATCACCCAATCCTTATATTTTGGGTCATCTCCTCGCGCCGCTTTAAAATAAACATCTTGCAGTTTCTTGGTTATGGAGCCGACTTTTCCGTTGCCGATCTTCTTACCCTCCACTTGAACAATAGGGGAGATCTGAGCGCCCGTGCCGCAGAAAAAAAGCTCATCCGCCTTGTACAAAGCAGCCGGCTTGAAGGATCTCTCATGGGTCTTGATCTTGAGCTCGTTCTTTGCCAGCTCCATCACAGCCAAACGGGTAATGCCCGGCAAAATATCATCGGACAAGGGAGGCGTGATCAGTTCTCCGTTTTTCACCATGAAGATGTTCTCCCCGCTCCCCTCCGCCACATTTCCTTTGTGGGATAAAGTGATGGCTTCCACATAGCCCCGGTTCAGCGCTTCGGCTTTTGCCAGGGAGGAATTAAAATAGGTCCCGGTCAGTTTTACGCCGGCCGGCATGGAATGCTCGCTGATCCGTCTGAATTTTGAGATGCATACCTTTATGCCGGCAGAGACATCAAGATATTCCCCGAAGGGCGAGAGATAGATGGCCAGATCGTCCTTGATCCCATGCAGCCCCAACCCGATCTTTTCTTCGGATTTGTAAGCTATGGGTCGTATATAGACGTCCTCCCGGTAGCCATTCATTTTCACCAGCTCGATCGTTATTCTCATAAGATCTTCCAGGGTCAGGTCGATCTTCATGTGCAGGGCCCTGCATGAACGGAGCAGCCTTTGATAGTGCTCCTTCATCCTCAAAATATAGACCTGCTGCTGGTCTTGGTTCCAGTACCCCCGGATGCCCTCAAAACAGCCGGTCCCATAGTTAAAAGCATGGGTCATGATGCTTATTTTTGCTTGCTCAAAGGGAACAATTTTCCCTTTAAAGAAGGCATATTTCAATTAACTTCACATCCTTTCGGGCGCACAAATCCCGAGCAATTCTAGCACATTTTTCAGGACAATTCGAGAAGCATCTACGAGAACCAGCCGGGCCGGATTGCCGAGCACTCTGCACTTTTCGTAAAAGAAATGGAAATTAGTTGCCAGCTCTTTTCCATATTCGGTAAGGCGGTGGGGATGCCTAAGCCGAGCGGCCTCTTTTACTACATCCGGCCAGGTTAAAAGCTCAAAGATCAGATCCCTTTCCGCGGGATGAGTTAGACCTGATAAATCAATTCCTTGTTCGGATTTCGGAATTCGAATTTCGGATTTTCTTAAAATGCTGCAGATCCGTGCATGCGCATATTGAACGTAGAATACCGGGTTCTCATGAGACTTCTTTTTCGCAAGTTCCAGATCAAAGTCCAGGTGGGAATTCACATCAGAGGCTGAAAAGAAGAAACGGGTCGCGTCCGCACCGATTTCATCTATTACCTCCTCTAGGGTTATCATTTCTCCAGTTCGTTTTGACATCCGAACCGATTCCTTGCCGCGATAGAGGGTCACCAGCTGCCCGATAATAATCTCTAGTTTTTCAACCGGCTGATCGAGCGCCTGCATAGCCGCTCTCAGTCTTCTAACATAGCCGTGATGATCGGTTCCCCAAATGTCAATAAGATGATCATATCCTCGAGAAAATTTATCCAAGTGGTAGGCAATGTCTGCAGCAAAATAAGTTGGGTTGCCATCTTCCCGAATAAGCACCCGGTTCTTATCATCCCCTAATTCCTGGGACTTGAACCAAATTGCACCGCCTTCCTCAAACGTCACGCGAAGGCTATGCAGCTTTTCCACCGCCCAGCGGACCTTTTCTTTCTGATGCAATTCATTTTCATAGAACCAGCGATCGAACTTAATTCCAAGATTTTCTAAGGTCTTCTTCTGCTCATCAATTATCAAATCTAATATCTGTTTTTTACTCTCGGCTTTCTGTTTGCCGATTTCTTTTACATAGTCCCCTCCGTACCCTCCCTCCGGCACTTCCCTTCCCTCCCGGGTCGCTCTGACCGATTCCACTAGAAGCTCCACCTGGGTTCCTATATTATTCACATAATATTCCCGTTCAACTTTGCAACCAACTGCTTCCAGCAACCTTCCAATTGCATCTCCAATGACCGCCCAGCGGCCGTGCCCGACATGCAAGGGCCCGGTGGGATTGGCCGAGACAAATTCAAGCAACACCTTCTGTGCATGGCCGGTTTTGCTTTTGCCCCAATCATGATCTTGTTTTTGTATTTCTGGAAGGACTTGCTGCAGGAAGCTCTCGGTGAGGGTAAAGTTTATGAAGCCCGGTTTAGCCGCTTCAACCTTCTTGAAGGTTTTTGCTTTATCAAGCACACTAATTTTTTTAGCGATTTGCTCCGCAAGCTCGATGGGATTGCGAGAAAGCTTACGCGCATAAAGGATGGCAATGTTTGAGGCATAATCACCGAGCTCTTTTCTGGGAGGAATATCAACCTTGAAATCTAGTTTCTCTTCAATTCCGAGGTCAGTCAGAGCTGCCTTTAGAAAGGCTTCGATCTTGGATTGTGACATGAGTTAGGGGTTCACTCTTCTTCTTTTTTCTTGGTGAACTCTTCTTTCAACTCTTCAAATTTCCCCTTGCCCTTTTCTATGGATTCCTGCAGTTTCTTGCGGGTCTCTTCACCCTTCTGTGGAGCAAAAAGAAGTCCTATTATAAATCCTAAAATCCCACCTAAAGTTAGGCTCTTAAAAATTCTGCCCATCTTTTCCCCCTTTATTTTTTTAATAAAACCTGAAGGCCTTTCTTGATCCCGGCCACAAAAGCGACCAGGGTCGATTTGTCAGGATTCAGTTTTTTTTTAAGCACTTTTTTGGCGCCGCCCATTCCCCCAAGAAGGAGGGTGACAATATCTACCACCGAGGTCAGCGCTAAGATCTTTTTCTTCACTTCTTTGGTCATGCGGTTGATATCGATCATGATAATAACGACCTGCACAACTGCTACGGTTAACGCGAGCAGAAGAATAATCCCGCAGAAGATCAAAACATTTATTAAGATTTCATGCATAGCTATTTTTCCATCTCCTTTACGACTTTTTCAGCCTCTTTCTTGCCTTCTTCAAAGGCCTTTACAAAGCGATCTATAACCTCATCTAATTCCAGCTCTTTAAGTTTTGCTTTTATGGTCTCCCTGGCTTTTTCCCCGGCAGTCGGGGCAAAAAGAATCCCCAGGACAGCTCCCAGCAGTCCTCCAAAAAGCAGTCCATCTAAAAAATGCGATTCTTTTCCTTGGTTTGACATGGCTTAATTTTACTCCACAAGCCGAGAATTTTCAACGACTATTATTTTGCTTTGGGATATGATCCTAAAAGCTTCAGGAAAGACGCTATTTTCTTTATCTCTTTGAGGGCCCCGGCAATCACTTTTGACTTGCGGTGGCCTTCCATATCAGCGAAAAAGTAATAATCTCCCAGCGCCTTTTTTGAAGGGCGCGATTCGATCTTGGTCAGATTGACATTGCGAACCGCGAATACCGCAAGAATATCGTGCAGGCCACCCGGCCGGTCGCTGCGGATGGAAAAGACGATGGAGGTCTTGTCTTTTTTGGTGGGAGCATGATCCTTCTTGGCCAAAACAATAAAACGTGTCTGGTTTTCCCGGGCGTTAATTTTTTCAGCTAGGATTTTCAGGCCATAAAGCTTGGCCGAATTCTTTGTGCCAATTGCCGCAAAGACGCTTCCTTTCACTCTCCCATGAGCAATGATCTTTTCACCCACGGAGGTTGCGACCTGTCTGACCGCATCCGAAGTACTGTAGGAAAGGTGCAGTTTAACCTTGGGAAGCTTTTTCCTCAGGAAACCCTTGCACTGATCCAGGGCCTGTGGATGAGAAATTACGTCGGTAACTTCAGAAAGCCGGGTCCCCTTCTGTGCGATGAGGTAATGGTAGATCGGGATAATAATCTCTTGTCTGAACACCAGATTTACATCTTTCACCAGCATATCCGTGACGACCCCAACTGTTCCTTCAATTGAGTTTTCGATAGGCGCGATCGCCTCACTTATCCGTCCCCGGTCAACCGCATAGAGAAGATCGTGGATGGTGGTGTATGGAATGAGCTCAATCCTCCCCGGTATCCTTTTTAAATAGATCTTGCAGGCTTCTTCGCAGAATGTTCCTTCCGGTCCAAGAAAACCGACTTTCATTTTTTATCCTCCTTTAGCCTTTCTGGTATTGTGTTATCTGAAGTTTGCTCTCTTTGAGCATCTGGGCTGCTAACTCGTCTGGGTATCCACCGGCATAGACCAATTTGACAATTCCGGCGTTGATGAGCATCTTCACACAGATCACACAGGGCTGATAAGTGCAGTACATGGTTCCTCCTTCGATACTGCTCCCATGCACGGCCGCCTGAATGATCGCATTTTGTTCAGCATGCAGACCGCGACAGAGCTCATGGCGTTGGCCAGAAGGAATATGCATCTGCTTTCGCAAGCAGGTTTTTTCAGTGCAATGGGCAAACCCTTTGGGCGCCCCGTTGTAGCCGGTGGAGAGAATGCGGTTATCTTTTACAACTAAGGCCCCAACCTTGCGTTTCACGCAGATGGCCCGCACCGAAACATCCTGGGCGATCTGCATGAAGTATTCATCCCAGCCAGGGCGATTCATTTCTTCCTTTTCAAGACAGTTTTAACTGCTTTGATAATATTTTGAGTGGTTAAACCATACTTGACTAACAATTCTTCTGGTTTCCCGGATTCTCCAAACATGTCCTGGACCCCCACCCTAACCATAGGAACGCAGGTATTCTCAACCAGAACCTCAGCTACTGCTCCGCCTAGACCGCCGATAATGGAATGCTCCTCAGCCGTGACCACTGCTCCAGTTTCCTCCGCGCATTTTACAATTAGCCCTTTATCTATGGGTTTAATAGTGTGCAGGTTGACCACCCGGCAATCTATGTTCTTTTTCTTAAGCTCTTGTGCAGCCTCCAGCGATTTGGCCACCATGAGACCGCAGGCAAATATGGTGGCCTCTTTTCCCGGCCGCATCACCACGCCCTTGCCGATTTTAAAATCATAGTCCTTTTTATCATAGATAATAGGGGTTTTAGGACGGCTTAATCTGATATAAGTCGGCCCATAGAATCGGGAAGCCTCTCTTATAACCTTAACCGTTTCCACCGCATCCGCCGGAACTATGACCGTCATATTCGGCAGGGCACGCATAATGGCTATATCTTCATTAGCTTGGTGTGAAGCGCCGTCTTCGCCGGTTGTGATTCCGGCATGGGTAACCACTATCTTTACATTTAGTCTGGTATAAGCCACGGACATCCTGACTTGATCCCAGGCCCGTCCTGAGCCAAAAACGGCAAAGGTCGAAGCAAAAACAATCTTGCCGCAGGCTGCCAGACCAGCCGCAGTGCTTATCATGTCCTGTTCCGCGACTCCCATGTCGAAAAATCGATCAGGGAACTCTTTTCTAAAGGCGGCTGTCTTGGTCGAGACCGAAAGATCGGCATCCAAGACCACAATATTGGGATTTTCCCTGCCCAACTCGACCAGGGTCTTTCCATAGGCTTCACGTGTGGCGACCAAGTCTTTCATACTTCAAATTCCTTAACCTGGCAGATCTCAGCCAAAGCCTTTTTTTCTTCCTCAGGGGTCGGTGCCCGCCCATGATATTCGAGTGGTTTCGCTTCCATAAAAGCGACTCCTTTGCCTTTTACGGTTTCGGCAATGATAACTGAAGGCCTTCCTTTTACTTTCTCTGCCCTTTTTAGGGCTTGATCGATAGCTTTCATATCATGTCCATCACAAGAAAAGACCTGCCACCCAAAGGCCTTCCATTTCTCAGCAAAGGGCTCCAAACTTTTTATCTCTTCGATCCTTCCATCGATCTGGTATTTATTATGATCTACGATAGCAGTTAAATTGTCCAGTCTGTGATGAGCGGCAGTCATGGCCGCTTCCCAAATTTGTCCTTCGTGGCATTCTCCATCTCCGGTCAGACAATAAACCCGATAAGATCTTTTGTCCAGCCGGCCGGCCAGGGCCATACCATTTGCGGCAGAAAGCCCCTGCCCCAGGGATCCGGTTGACATTTCAATTCCCGGAAGGGCCAACATGTCCACATGCCCTTGTAAGGAACTTCCGATCTTACGCAGAGTTTTCAAGTATTTGACGGGGAAATACCCCGCTTCTGCCAGCGCGGCATAGAGGATCGGAGCAGCGTGGCCCTTGCTCATGACAAAACGGTCACGCTCCCCCCAGCCGGGATCTTTGGGATTGTGCCGCATTTTATGAAAATAAAGAAGGGTAATGATATCCGCAGCCGAGAGGGATCCGCCCGGATGGCCCGAAGCAGCAGCGCAGGTCATCTGAATAATGTGCTGGCGAAGCCTGCGCGCAACACCCTCCAATTTCTTGATCTTTTCTTTAGAAATCATGATGGTGATTTTACCATGATTTTTATCTCCGGCTCAAGCAGAATCTTAAATTTGTCCTTGACTCTTTTTTGAATGCCGGTCATTAATTTAATGACATCCTTAGCTTTGGCGTCGCCAAGGTTTACAATGAAATTGCCATGCTTGGCGGAAATCTGTGCATCCCCGAAACGCATCCCCTTGCAGCCCGCTTCTTCAATAAGCCTTCCGGCAAAGTCTCCCCTGGGATTTTTGAAAACGCTTCCACAGTTGGGGATCCCAAGCGGCTGAGTGGCCCTCCTTTTTGAAAGGTATTCCTTGATTCTCTTCTCAATGACCCTTTTCTTTTTCTTCCTCAGCCTGAGAGTGACCTCAGTTATAATCCAGGGATTACCCTGCAATTTACTTTTTCGATAACCAAAACCAAGTTTCTTCCCTTTGATATCCTTTTGACTGCCATCCCGCTCCAAAACTTTGACTTCTTCAACATATGGCCCGATTTCTTTTCCCCAGCCACCGGCATTCATGGTTATGGCCCCTCCCACTGAACCCGGGACACCCGCCAGAAATTCCAATCCCCCTAAACTCTTATGCGTCAATTTCCTGATCAATTTTGGCAGAGGGACTCCCGCTCCAACCCTTGCTTTCTGGCCTTCGATTTTTATCCAATTTAGTCCGCTCCCAAGCTTTATGACCAAACCTCTGAACCCACGATCAAGTGCCAGGATATTGGTCCCGGCCCCTAATACCGCGATCTGCAATCTGCGGCCTTTGGCAAATTCTAGAGCTTCCTTGAGCTCCTCAACATTTCTTGGGACACAAAAGTAATCCGTCGGTCCGCCGATCCTAAAAGAGGTATGTTTTTTTAAGGATTGATTGCGTAAATATCTCATTCTCTTTCTGAATTTTGTATCCTGAGTCTGGTCAGGATTTCCTTGCCCACGGTATAGATGTCTCCGGCCCCCAAGGTCAGGATCATGTCTCCTGCTTTGATATCCTGCATGAGGTATTCAGAGATCTTTTCCTTTCTTGGAATATAAACAACTTCTTTATTTTGAATGCCATCCACAATGCTTTTTCCGGAAATCCCCGGAATGGGTTTCTCGGAAGCAGCGTAGATATCCGTAATTATGATCTTGTCTGCGTCAGCAAAGGCGGCGGCAAAGCGGTCCTTGAGGAGCATGGTACGGGTGTAGCGATGCGGTTGAAAAATACAGATAATTCGCCTCCCGGGCCATCCCAATCTGGCAGCCGAAAGGGTGGCGCGGATCTCGGTGGGATGATGAGCATAATCATCCACCACCAGAATGTTCTGAAACTCCCCCACCGTCTGGAATCTTCGGCGTGCGCCCACAAAAGTTCGCAAACCCCCGGCAATGGAATTAAAATCCAGGCCGAATTCAAATCCGATCGCAAAGACCGGCAGGCTGTTCAAAATATTCTGCCAGCCCGGAACCGACAGAATGATCTCGCCCAGGCTTTCCGCTCTCCTGAGTAATGTGAAACGAGAACCAAATTTGTCGAATTGCATATTTTTAGCTGAATACTGGACATCTCCATTTAAGCCATAGGTTATGAAGCGGGCCTCGACCCTTTTCATTAATTCCTGATTATTTGGATCCGTGGCATCCACCAGGATAAAGCCATCTTTTTCGACCCTCTTCGCAAACTTTACGAAAGTCTCGAGCAAATTCGCCATAGAACCAAAGCGTTCCATATGATCGTCCTCGATGTTGGTGATTATCCCGATGCTTGGAGAGAGATGCAAGAAAGAGCTGTCAGACTCATCCGCTTCTGCCACGGCAAATTTTCCATTGCCCAACCGGGCATTTCCCTCAGCATAATCCATGTCGCAGCCGATAAAGAAAGTTGGGGAAAATCTTCCCGAATCCAGGACTTTGGCGATCATGGCAGTAGTGGTGGTCTTGCCGTGGGTGCCGGCCACAGCTATTTTGGTCTTACTTTGATCCATAATCCAGGCAAGCATTTCTGCTCTTTGAATAATGGGGATCCCCTTTGAGCGCGCTTCCTTAAGTTCAGCATTCTCAAAAGAGACTGCCGAAGAATATATCAACAGATCTGCGTCTCGAATATGTTCCGCAGAATGCTCTATATAAATTTTCAGGCCCAGGTCTGCGAGGCGGATAGTATTCGGCCCTTCCCTCAAGTCCGAGCCACTCACCTTGTAGCCCATCTCATGCAAAACCTTTGCAATCCCCGACATCCCGCATCCTCCGATGCCCACCAGATGGATATTTCTTACTCTCCCCATATCTAAATCAGGCATAAATAAATTCTACAATCCTTTCGGCTGCATTATGTTTAGCAAGCTTTCGCGCGGACTCTCTTATTTTACCATAATCCAGCGAAGAAACCGTAATGCTTGATATGAATTTCTCAGGCGTGAAATCGCGGTCTTCAATAATTACAGCTCCTCCTTTCTGTGCTACCACCCCGGCATTCAAGCTTTGATGGTCCTCAGAAGCGTAGGGAAAAGGGATCAAGATCATCGGAAGCCCCCGCACCAGAAATTCAGCAATAGCTGTGGCCCCTGCCCGGCTGACTGCCAGGTCGGCAGCTGCCAGGGCATCTGCCATGTTGTGCAGATAGGGAAGCGCCTGGTAATTTTTTATGTGCTTGTCCTCTAGATATCGCTTGACCCACCCAAAATCACGATTACCGATAATGTGAAGAATTTTTACATCTGAAGGCAGGCGTTCAAGAGAAGAGAGCACGGTCTGGTTTATCTTTTTGGAGCCCTGACTTCCTCCCATGACCAGAACCACCTTCTGATCAGGAGAAAAGTTGAATTTTCTGCGGGATGCTTCCCGTTTTGCTTCTAGGATCTCTTTACGCACCGGATTTCCCACAACTTCACCCGGCATATATTTTAAAGACTCATGAAAGGAAAGAAAAACTTTCTTGGCAAGTTTTTGACTGATACGGTTTACTGCCCCTGGCAGGACATTTTGCTCATGCAGAATAATTGGTATCCCGAGCGCCCGGGCAGCCAAAACCGCTGGCAGGCTGGCATAGCCCCCGGTCGAGATCAGGAATTTTGGAGAAAATGATCTGAGGATCCAGAGGGACTGAAAAAAACCGATGGCTGAAATGAACGGTGCTGAAAGCGCCTTGTAAGATAATTTCCGAAGGAGGGCCCGGGACTTGATGAGTTTTATTGGATATTCCTGTCTGGGGATCAGCTCCATTTCCAATCCTTCTTCGCTCCCCAGAAACAGAATAGAAGCACTAGGATCCCTGCGTTTTATCTCCTGGGCCAGGGCCATCCCGGGGTAAATATGCCCACCCGTGCCGCCCGAAACAATGGCTATTTTCATTTTAATTCGACCTGCGCTTTTGAGAAGATATATTAAGCAAGATCCCCACCGAGAATAAACTCGCTACGGTGGCTGTTCCGCCATAGCTGATAAAAGGAAGCGGAATTCCAGTGGTCGGGATCATGGCTACCACCACCAATAGATTTATGAGGGCCTGGAGCGTGAGCCAGGAAACCAAACCGGTTGCCAGAAGAAAACTGAATCTGTCGGACGCGGTCAGGGCGATCCTGAATCCGCGCACGGCAAAAATAATAAACAGGATTATCACCCCGGTCCCGCCCACAAACCCCAATTCTTCACAGAGTATGGCAAAGATGAAATCTGTAAACTGCTGGGGGAGATAAAAGAATTTCTGCCGGGAGGCCCCCAAACCTTCTCCCAAAAGACCGCCTGAGCCAACCGCTAAAAGAGACTGGATAATGTGAAAACCAACTCCCTGGGGGTCCTTCCATGGATTAAGGTAAGCAATCAATCT
>JAZFXQ010000082.1:0-4112 GCA_036448795.1 Candidatus Margulisiibacteriota bacterium
TGGATGGCAGTGGAAATGTTTATGTTGCCGGATACGAGACGGTGAGCGGGCAGGGGTCAAATGTCTGGGTCAGGAAATACAACGGCGACGGCAATGTGATCTGGACCAAGACCTATAACGGCGCTGCTAATGGCTCGGATGCCGCAAATGGCATAGTCCTGGATGGCAGTGGAAATGTTTATGTTGCCGGATACGAGACGGTGAGCGGGCAGGGTTTAAATGTCTGGGTAAGGAAATACGACGGCGACGGGAACGTGGTCTGGACCAAGACTTATGACGGGGCCGACAATGACCGTGATATTAGCAATAGCATAGCGCTGGATGGGAGCGGCAATGTATTTGTGATCGGATCTGAAACGGTAACCGGGCAGGATCGAAATATCTGGATAAGAAAATATGACGGATCCGGTAGCGAGCTCTGGACCAGGACCTATAATGGCATCTCCGATGGCCGGGATGAGGGAAATGGAATAGCGGTTGATGAAAATGGCAACGTATATGTAACCGGATATGAGACAGTGAGCGGCCAATTAGCTAATGTCTGGGTAAGGAAATACGACAGCGGTGGGAACGAGGTCTGGACCGAGACTTATAATAATGAGACTGAAAACGGGTGGGAGGTTGGTTACGGTATAGTCGTAGATAGTAGTGGCAACGTATATGTGGGTGGATACGAGAACACTAGCAGCCAGGCGACGAATGTCTGGGCCAGGAAGTATCAGCCTTAGGTGGCCAGAAACCTTTCTCCGATGACCACCGCCGCGTAGTCATCAATTGGAACCGGCGGCACTCGCAAAGAAGTGGGAATAATTTTCCAGATTCCTCTCGGTCTGTTTTCTTTCCAGTAGCGTTTTCTTGCCTCATGGGTTGAATATTTTTCAGAGACAAAAATAAGACTGATCCGCAGGTCCAATTTTGAAAGTTCCCGCTCAAGCTCTTTCCCAAAAGAACCTCGGCCGATCACCAGGGTTGCGATCCCGTATTTTGCAAGATAGTAGGGAAGGGCGTTCGGGACATGTTCTCGAGGCAGAATTTTTCTTTCCAGGACATTCCCGTTCAGGTCCAGGACCGCCAGCCCGCATTTATCTTTGCCCGGATCAATCGCTAAGATCATTGGTAATAAATCTTAAAATCAATTTCCAAGGGTCCCATGGAATAGATATCGGTCTTGGCCAGGGCTTTGAGCCGCACTCCCTTTTTGTAGGATTTGATCTTTTTGGCCAGAGAAAAAACCTTTGAATAGGGAACACTTCCCACGGAGCCGGACGGATCCGGCAAGACCCCGGCCTCTTTGGCGGAGCGGTGGGCGATATAGAGCAGCCTTTTTATCTCCTGCTCGATCTCAGGGATGGAGAGGGAATGAGAGATGTCAATCCCGGCGATCTCCTGTCCGGATCTATAGACCTTCCTGTTCTCAAGGATCTCAAAACGGACCGGAACCTCTTCGCCAAAGACCGTGTTTCGGGTGGCAACCACCTTCACGATATTTTCTCCGCGCCGTTTTTGCAGAGTGGAAACCGCGCGCTCAAACTCTTCCGGCAAAACAAAGATCAAATGCTTTTCGTTTTTCACTCCAAAACTCCTGACATAGCCGTCGGATGCCGAGAGGATCTGCTTGAGGCCGGCTTCCAGCTTCGCTTTTTCAGGGCCGGCCTGGATGACCGAGGTCAGGAGGACTTCTCCGACCTTGAATAAAACCGTTCCTTTTCGTGAAACCTCAACTTCCTTTCCCAGTTTCTCCCTGGTCTTTTCAAGGGCCGCGATCTCAAGCTTGGCTTTTTTCAGGTTTGTTCCGGCAGATTTTAGTTCTTTATCGACTTTTTCTTTTTCTGCGATCCGAAGTGAGAGCTCGTCCTTGGTCTCTTCCAGAAGGCTGCTCTTGTGTGCCAGGTCCTTTCTGAGCTCCTCCAGCCCGAACAAAGCCGTGCGCGCGTCCTGCGAAACAAGGAGGATAATGCCCAGGGTGGTAAAGACGATCAGGATCCCGGTGATCAGGGTGATCACAAAGGCGGTGTGGCGTGGCCGCAGATTAAAAATGGTCAGCTTTTTGCGGCCGATCGATTTTCCGATATAATCCCCGATGAGAGCGATCGCTCCACCGATGATGAGCAGAAGTAAGATTATTCTGACTCCAAAGGTGAACACTATCTGACCGCCGCCCTGGAGAGGATGTACCACCCGATCCCGCCGGTTATGAAATTTGGCATCCAGGCTGCCAGAGCAGGGGAGACCAACCTGAGCTCCCCGATGGCCATGCTGATAAAAGCCAGGATGTAGTAGACAAAGATGACAATGATCGAAAGCCCCAGGCCGATGGATGAAGATGCCCGCCGGGGGGAAAGCCCCAGGGGTGCGCCCAGCAGGGCGAACACCAGGGAGGCAAAGGGCAGGGCCATTTTCATGTTGAGCTGGATCTTAAAATCAGTTACTTCTACTCCCATTTTTTCCTTGAGAACGATAAATTCTTTTAGTTGCGCAATGGTCATCTCATCCGGGTTCCGGTCCCCGATATAAAAATCAGCCGGGGTGTATTTGATGGCCAGGGACTGCTCCTTGAATTTGATGAGATGCTTGTATTCCCCGCTCTCAGCGATCAGGTAAATGGTGCCGGACTTGAAGAGCCATTCATCTTTTTCCTTTTGCCAGTGAGCCACTTTGGCGGTCAGGATCTGGGTAAGCTTCCCTTCAGAAAATTCCTGCACGATCACATCATACATGGTGCTCCCTTTGAGGGTCTCGGCATAGAAGATCCTTTTTAAGGCGCCCCGTTCCATCTCAGGCACAAAGACATTTCTCTGCATTTTGGGTTTGTGTTTGGCAGTGGTTTCGATCAGTAAATTTTTAGCGGCTTTGTTGGACTCGGGTACCACGATCTCAGAAAAGATCAGGTTGGCAAAAGATACCAGAAGCCCCAGAAAAATGACCGGGATGATCAAGCGGTAAAGCGAGATCCCGGAGGCCCTGAAGGCAACTACTTCAGAATCGCTGGAGAGCCTGGAAAAGGCCAGCAGGGCCGCCAGCAGGGTCGCCATAGGAAAGATATAGACCACAATGTTCGGGAGCCGGTAAATAAAAACTTGAAGGGCAACCAGAAGAGGCATGCCTCTCAAAACCACGGCGCGAACCAGTTCAAAAAGGACCATGCTTGCCGAGAGAATAGCGGTAAAGGCTCCCAGACCAAAGAGGAAGGGCTCGATCAGCTCTCTAAAGATATAGCGGTCAACGATCTTGATCAAAGCTCGAAGCTCTCCCCGAGGTAAAACTTCTTGGCTTCCTCGGATCTGGAAACCATCTGCGAGTCGCCGGAGACCATGATCTGGCCTTTATGGATAATGTAAGCCCGATCGGTGATGGCCAGGGTCTCGCGCACATTGTGATCGGTGATCAGGATCCCGATCCCTTTTGACTTGAGGTGTCTGATGATCTCCTGCAGATCAGTCACGGTCTTGGGATCGATCCCGGTAAAGGGTTCATCAAGCAAAATGAAAGAGGGGTTGGTGGAAAGGGCCCGGGCGATCTCCACCCGGCGCTGCTCCCCGCCCGAGAGGGTATAGGCTTTCTGTTTTCGCAGGTGGGTCACTCCCAGCTCATCCAGGATCGAGACCAGATTCTTTTCGATCTCGCTTTTCCGGATCTCGGGCATGAGCTGCCAGAGGATCAGGATATTTTCTTCAACCGTTAATTTCCGAAAGATAGAGGGTTCCTGGGGAAGGTAGCCGATCCCCATGTGGGCCCGGCGGTGCATGGGAAGGCGGGTGATCTCGTGATCGCCCAGGAAAACCCTTCCGGAATTGGGTCGGATCAATCCCACCACCATATAGAAGGTGGTGGTTTTGCCGGCGCCGTTTGGTCCGAGCAGTCCCACGATCTCTCCCTGGTTAACATCAATGGAGATCTGGTTGACCGCCAGTTTGTTTCCGTAATTCTTGACCAGGTTTTCGGTTTTAATGAACATTATGTATGTCCTTAGGCGTTGCTAAACTTTATCAACGCTTCTAATTTTTTGTGTGCTGCTCCGGAATCGATCGACTGCTCAGCCAGCTTGAGCCCTTCCTTAAGATCTTTGGCTTCCCCCCCCACAAAAATCGCTCCCGCCGCGTTCATCAGAACAA
>JAZFXQ010000083.1:0-4858 GCA_036448795.1 Candidatus Margulisiibacteriota bacterium
GCGGCGAGAATCTTCTTTCCTTCCTTGGTTAATGGCATGATGGGGGTATTGTAACTTTTAGCCATGGTTAATACAAGGGACTGGGGTTCGGGGCAAGCCCTTCGCTTCCGCTCAGTGCAAGTCATTCGACTATGCTCATGACAAACCCTTGACATATTATATATCACTATGTTAACATATGCAAAATAACTTAACATATGTTAACCACGTCAATCTAGGTTAACATTAAATTTTGCTTTTATTATAATAAAAAAAGGTGGGGCAAAATGGAAAAGAAGAAATATATTTCAATACCAGAATTAGCTAAATTTATAGGAATAAGTCGGATAGCAGTCTATAACAAGGTCAAAAAAGGCGAAATAAAAGCAACGAAGATCGGCAGGAACTACGCCATACCCTACAGCTATGTTGAGAGCATCCTCGGCAAGACCCTGAAAGAGGAAGAGAAAAAGGAGATCGATAAAGCCGTAAAGAAAACCGTTAAGGATTATGGCGAGGTCTTAAAGCTCCTGGGTAAAGAATAATGGAAAAGATCACGGTCAAAGAAGTTGAATATCTTTCCTTTCGCCTGGCTCGGGAAACAATGTCCTTTAACGAACCGATCCCCGATTTTTCAACACGGCTCCCAAACTCTCTGGAAAGTTGCCTGGCCGCCCCCTTTCAAACCTTTGGTGGAAAATCCTTATACCCGACTTTCCTGGCAAAAGGCAGCATGCTTTTTTATCTTTTGATCAAGAACCACCCATTTCAGAATGGAAATAAGCGGATAGCCATGACAACCTTATTTCTCTACCTCCACAAAGAGAATAAGTGGCTGAAAGTAAATACGCAGAAACTTTATAATTTTACGATCTGGGTCGCTTCCAGTCTTCCGGAATTGAAAGATGAAACCGTCAAAGCCATTGAAAAATTCTTAAAATCGCACATCATTAATCTATAAGGAATTGAGGCTGCTCCCCCATCACCTTGACTATAACCCGTTTCTTCCTTTGTCCATCAAATTCCCCATAAAAGACCTGCTGCCATGGGCCGAAATCGAGGCGACCGGAGGTTAAATGCAAAATTAATGCGGCTGATCTCAGCTGGACAGTTTTAGATCTTTCTCACGGATCATTTCCTTTCTGCCTTGCAGATACATCTTAGCGCCAGCAAAAAATGAGCTGAAAATTAAAATGGGTACGTACAAGCATATATACAGATCAGCAAGATTTATGGCCACGTCACCCCCTATATCTAAATAGTTGGTTCCACTGCCCGTAGCCGCGACCTCAAGACTTTGCACGAGACCCCCTGCAGCGAAAAGCGAGACCATTGCCAGGATCGTCCTTTTAGGGATTTGAAATACTTTTCCGGCCATTAATGTTGCACCCAGAAAGAAAGGAACGAAAAAAATCAAAAAGGGATGAAAAGCATAATGATCGATATTTACTATATTAAATAGATCCGGAGATTTGTCCAATCTGCTCATAAAATCAAGCAAAGGATTTTCCCAGCTGATAGATGAAAAATCAACCTCAGAAAAACCATTTGGAAAAGGGCCGCAGACAGGTTCACTGCTGCGCCCGGGCAATAAATTAATCAACCAATTATGCGGGATATGTTCCCAATTTATGATCTTGCCGCTTTCTTTTAATTCTCCGGAGCAAAGGATCTTTGTAGTTATCGGGGGAATGGTTAAACTAACATAAACCCTGAGGAATAGATCTGGTATTGACAAAAATAAAGTATACAATGAAACCGATCTCAGATCCCGCGAAAAAGATGTCGGGTAATTTATTCGACAATATTTGGCAATGGTTTCTGGAGTGTCCTCATGAGCGCGCTGAAATTTGGCCGGCAGACCTTTTTTCTTTATTTTCCTGGAAATATATACATTCCCTGCAATTTTTTCTCCGCCCCGGTAGAATCCGTCTTCCTTAACATCGATCTTATCCCCGGCCGAAGTATTTTTAAACAAAGCATAGGCTTGCCGAGTAAGACCCGGGGTATATCTGCCAAAACTGACCCTGTGTGCTGCTTTACCAAAACCATTCAGCACACGGTTGGCCCAATGCTTCTGCGTGCGGGCATTAATAGAATTCAATATTTTTCCTTTTGCTCTTAAATAGGCGGCCATGAGTATGTCCCTCTATACAGATTATCGACAAATTCATCCGAAATTTCACATTTTTAATCGAGGCACTGAAGGCAAAGGAGGACTCAAGGCTTTACTCCCCCCACATCCCTCTCCCCATACTTCACATTCGGCGGGATGGTCATGACCTGGGCATTGCCCTAAATTCTAGTACTTCGACTTCCCTCGATGCAACTCGGGACAAAATTAAAAATTATGGTATAATAATCACGAAGTGAAATCAGCAGCGATCTTATTAATGGTAACTTTTTTCTTTGCTCTCTGCGGCTGCAGCGAAGTAACATCCCCCGGCGCCCAGCCACCGACTTTCGCCGGAGCAAAAGCGCTGGTACCCTTTACCCCTGACTTTCCCCATATACCGGAATATGCATATTATTATCTGACCTGGGACCCGGCCGCGGATAACGTCACTCCCTCAAGCCGCATGATCTATATAGTTTATAGAAATTTAGGGACCTTTGAGTCTTTTGACTACAGCAATATCTTTGCTACCACCGAAGCGGGCGCAACACGAGAGGTGGTCAGTTGGGACTTTCTTAACGACCCGACCGCTTACTTTGCAGTAAGAGCCATGGATGAAGCCGGGAATGTCGATTCGAACACAAAGATTCTTTCAGTAGAATAGGAAACGCAGTCAGCCTTATTTTTTCTTCCCTTTCCCACCTTTCGGCTCCTTTGGAGCATGGATCTTGAAACGCTTCTGCTTCTGCTCCCGCTTCTGCTCCTTCACCGCCTCTTTCCTGATCTTGTGCAGCCGCACCCGCAGCCGGTTCAAATCCCCGGGATGAACTTTCAGCCTCTTGGCCAGAACTCCCCATCCCCCGCCCTTGGCATGCAGGGCCGCTACGCCGTTGACCTTCTTGCCGCTCTGCTTTGCCAGCAAAGAAAGATAATAGACCTCGGTCAAACTGTAGCCGCGCTTGCGAAGTAAATTGATCTCTTTTTTCGTTACGGAAAACTTGCCCATAAGCACACCCTCTATCTCTTTTTTGCCCGCCGGTTTCGCTCCCAATTTATCGATCTCCATTAAGGCCTTATCCAGCGCCTTGTCCCCGGTCTTGATCTTTGGTCCGGGAGCGGTTCCCATGGCAAAAGAGATCGAAGCAAAAAGGAGCGTAAGCATAAGAGCGGTCAAAATATACTTGTTTTTCATCACCAGCACCTCCTGGATGAAACTATTCTAAAACATGCCGCAGGAAAACGCAAGCTGTCCTAATCCTTCCCCCACATCCCTCTCCCCTCTTCCCTGGCTTCTTTTCGAAGTTTTAAAAACAAATCCTTATACTTCACATTCGGCGGAATGGTCATGATTTGAGCATAACCATTCTCAACCAGCCAGGCGTTCACAAAAATGTCGTCAACATAAACGTAGGCCAAAAGACGGCCGTATTTGTCGCGAAGCTCTTGATCATATTCCAGCCTCACCCTTTTGCCGGAAACCAGTCTGCGGTTGGCTTGAGCCGCTTCCTTTCCAAAATATTCGAACTCTTTCCCGAATTCCGGAGTGTCGATCCCAATGTAGCGTACCTTTTCGCCGTTCGTCAGCCGAACAGTGTCGCCATCGTAAACCCGATCTACCTGATAAGTGTCCTGGGGAGGAGCGGATCCGAATCCGGACAAGAGGACGATCAACAGCAGGCCAACTAGTCGGTACGAGCTGTGGACTTTTATTTCTTCCTCCCCCTCCCCTTGCCTCGCATATTCTTATGGTGATTACGTTCCTCGGTCTTGATCACCCTGGCGTTTTTCCGATTGGTCTCCGCCCAACAGTGTGCGCAAAAAACGCTTCCTGTATAAACTGTATCACCGCAGTCACACTTCAGTGAACTCCTAGGCTTTATGTTCATACTTCCCCTTTGCCTCATCGGATCGAACTATTTCATCATACGTTATATACTCCAAGAAGACAAGGGCTCGGTATAAAGAGTGGACTATTTGCTCACGCTAAACTGATCCAATAACGCCCCGTTCTCATCCAAAACACTGACAACTAGATCATCCCCGTCAATATCAAAACGGGCAAAGTGAAAGGCCTGGGCAGAAGCAGTAAGATAAGAAGCGTTTGGGTCCGGAGGATTAAGCGCCGCGCCGCCGCCGCCCAGGGTCAAATACTCTATCCCGTCCGGCGGAGAACAACGCGAATAAAAATGCTGATGCCCCTGTATAACTACCTTGACCCCATTCTGCGCAAAAATTGGACAAAGCTCCTGCTGGATCGTGGTGTTGTTGCCATGATAACCCTCTTGGGTCGACGCCGTCCAGGCCGGCTCGTGAAAAACCACGAACTTCCAGGGCTTGCTGGTTTCCGCCAGATCGGCCTCGATCCATTCATACTGCGCCGAACCCTCGACCGTATATGACTTGTTATCAGAATACTGGTCGATCACGGTAAAATGCGCCGGACCGTAGTCAAATGAATAATAGGACTCGCCGCTTTTTCCATAATATGAATACGGAAAGTACTTTCGCGCCAAAAGCCCCGGCTGGTCCTCATGCAGACGATCCCTTTCATAACCTTCGTGATTGCCCAAGGCTACCATCACCGGCAATCGGGCCAGGAAGTCAAGCGTGCTCGAATATTGCCGGTTGAAGAAATACTCGTCCCACTCATCTTCGTCCAGTCCATAATAGGTCAGATCCCCGCCGTGCACGCAAAAAGTCTGCCGGCTCTCAGGCAGGGCTCTCATATCGATCAGTAAACGGGCCAGCAAAGCATCCTGCGCC
>JAZFXQ010000084.1:0-3412 GCA_036448795.1 Candidatus Margulisiibacteriota bacterium
TTTGAAAGGTGTTAAGAAAGAAGATCAGAAGATAAGCCAGGGTTAGTCCTCCCAGGATCGAGCCTATGGACTCAAAGATATAGACCCGGCTTATTTGTGAGGATTCTTTTTGAAAGGTCTCTGTTAAAAGAAGACTTGCCAGCGCAAATTGAAAACCCAGGATCAAAGTTATGGGTGCCAGAAGAAGGGCGATGATTATAACCGTGGTTGAGAGATCAACTGTAGCTCCGAGCGGAATCCCGAATAGATTCTTCACTATTCTTGAAAGGAAGATCTCGATCGGAAGCAACAGTGCCACTGCACTTTGAAGGGCAATAAAAGAGATCAGCTTGTTCTTTATTTTCTTGCTGAGTCTTCCCAGCAGTCCGCTGCCGCAGGAATATAAGATCAGCCAGAGAAAAATGGTCAGTCCGTAAATCAGTTCGTTCCCGGAAAAAACGTTGATTATTTCACGGATGAGCAGGATCTGCGAGGTGATGGCAGCTGTGCCAATGAGAGCCACGGCGAACAAAAATATGGACCTCCTTGAGTTGCTACTTGTCATCATATCCGATAGTATATATGGGAGAATGTTTCAGAGCAAACTTTTTATAATTTTAGTCCAGGGGTTTGTGATCGGGGCAGGGCCCTGCATGCTGATCTGCGCCCCGATCCTCCTTCCCTATATCGCGGGAACCAAGCGAACCTGGCAGGAAGGATTAAAAGCCACTTTAATCTTCGGTTTAACCAGACTTGCGGTCTATACCCTTATGGGTGGGGTAGTGGGTTATATTGGGTATTATCTTTTCCAGCTCTTCTATAATCGACTCTGGGGAATGTATTTATGGATTATCGGCGGATTGTTTATTATTGCTTTGGGAATTTTGATCATGCTTGGGAAAGGGGTAAGCAATCCTATTTGTAGAATCTTACAAAAGCAGACCTTAGGGGATAGCACCAAAAGTATGGTTATTTTAGGTATTGTGATCGGGTTTTCTCCTTGTTTGCCTTTGCTAGCGGTCTTGATCGAGATCATGTTTATGGCAGAGCATTTTTATCAGGGGCTTCTTTATGGTTTTGCCTTTGGGATCGGGACGGTGATTTCTCCTTTGCTTTTGCTGGGAGCATTAGCCCCGCTTATTTCGGGAAAGTTAATTAGATCTGAGAGGGCAGTTCGAGCATTTAATTCCATCTGCGGAGTTTTGCTTATTATAGTTGGAGCTTATATTATTTGGCAGAGGATGGTTTAGATCCAAGGCCTTTGACAGAAACTGATCCGACTTCGCCAGGCTTTCCTTTGATCACAAATTTAACTGGCAGAAACTGTTCGACGACCCAGATATTAGTTAACACATGATTGGAGATCTCTGAACTAAATAAGGATTTCCCTTCTGCCAGGGCCATGTATAGAATCAGTTGATTAGCTAGATGTTTTTCAATGCATGCTTTGCTTTTATAATATTTAATAAGCTGGTCAGCCGCTTCATCGGCTACTTTCTCAGCGCGTTTACCGATCTTGCCTAGAGAACTAAACCCTGCAATTGAGTTTTCAAATTCCGCTATCAAGCAGAAATAGTTGCCGGTTCCTAGAGAGGGGACGGATTTGGTCTCTATGTCCAAGGTCCAATGTCCAACGTCTTTCAGCCTTTGAAGGGCTTTATCTCTTTCTCTTTCGGCAATTGATAAAGGTAATCTAGAAACAAGAGAGAGTCCGGAAATCCGTTTTAGTTTACCACGATCAGTGAGTTCGATAGCTCTTAGTTTTCCTTGAACGGGTTGAATCTTCGCTTTTACAATTCCTTGGCCAATAGGAAACCATCCCCAGCGCTCGATATCTAAGCTTGCATGAAATCCCATCTTGGCAGCGGTCGGCAGGAATATATCTTGCAGATAGTCAATCGGGGGAGCCCAGTCGGTGTGAGTGCCACCTTTTAGGACAACATTCGAATTCTTATTGCCAAAGGCCAGAACCGGAGCTATTTGTTGGAAGATCATGCCGGTTGAGCCAGCAGAGGATTTAACCTTCATTACATCGAATTCGTAGCTCCCGGATTGGATTTTGCCCGGATGGAGGACTATTCTTTGGGAGAGCAGATCATCACCTTCCAGTTTCCCATTACAAATTTCCGCTACTGCTCGAACGCCGGTTAAATGTTGAGGTTGAAGCCCGGGTTTCTTTCTTCCTGCCCGAATATTGAATATCTCAACTGATTTGCCCAGGATTGCCGAAAGGGTGAGGGTGGACCTTAGAATTTGTCCGCCGCCTTCGCCATAGGAGCCGTCAATTTTGATCATGAGATGAAATCCTTTAGGTCTTCAATGATCTTCTCGTAATGGGTTCCTTTCCAGTAGTATTTATCGCATTTTGGGCAGTAGGCAAATTCATTGAAAAGCTTATAGACTACCGGCGGAACTTTATCTTTGACCTTTTCTTTTGGAAGGTCTTGCAATGGTTCGTTGCACACTGAGCAGCGGCTGAACATGTTCTCTGAAGAGATCTTCAGATCATACTTCTCTATGACCTCTCGAATCTGGTCCTTCAACTTTTTGCTTGAAACAAAAAAGGCATTGGCGCCTCGTACTTTGGTTATTTCCAGGTCTCGAGTTAGAAGAATTCGATCCTCTTCTCTGGATTTGCGTAAAAGGAAACTATCTGCCGAATCTCCGTAGAAGGAAGTGTCGAACCCCAACATTCGCAGACGAACCGCTAGTTTGCCCAGCATGTCGTCCACAATAAATTTTGGCCCGCTGATCAGCTGCTTTTCATATTTCATGCTTTGGTCTATTCCTGGAATAACTTTGTCAAAGATATAGCAGTCGGTCTCTCGAATCTCTACGAAGATCATCTCGTCCGGCATTTTAAGATCAACGGTTAAATGCGGAAATTTTTCTTTTATCCTGGCCCCTATTTCGCCGGCTTTCTCTTGAGAGGTGAAGGGGTGCATTCCTACGCGTTTAACCCTGACCCCGAAGGATTTCTTATCCCTTAACATTTTTTCGGCTAAAGCCAAGACCTTGGAATCCAGCTCTTCGAGGGGACATTTTATGCAGGGAGAAAAGGAGGCGATGCCATGGATATTTTTAATGGTTTCGGTCTCATCTTTTTCAGTTTCCAGGAATATCCTTCCAACATCTTTCTTTATTTTTGCATTTTTAATTTTTAATTTTAAATTTTCAATGATGTCGCGTTCCAGTTTGCTTTTTTCTGGATGGGGTTCCTTGCCGATTTCTGCGTAACGGATCAGATAGAGCATGCTAAGTTATCCTTGATTTCTAAGTGATTAGCATTTATTATAGCACCTGGGAGGAATGAAATTAAATGCAATTGCAGATATTATTTATCGGTCTTTTCATTGTTAACATGATCTTGATCTGGCTGACGGTCTTCACTAAAAAATTTGAAGGGTACCGTGCAACGGGAGTTTTGGTCTTT
>JAZFXQ010000085.1:0-6329 GCA_036448795.1 Candidatus Margulisiibacteriota bacterium
TTCTTCCTCGAACCATTTAAAACCCTTCCTGGCAATGACCCATTTGCGCGAGTAATATCCTAAAAGCAGCGGCAGGCCCACATAGATCAAGACTGATAGAACAATGGTCTGCCAGGGGATCGGCATCAGATTGATCCCCAGGAGCCAGCCGCCCAGGGGAGCGTAGAGAAAAAGCATGGTCAATGAATTGATGGCCACCATGACCAGGGTGTGGCCGTCATTGCCCCGAGCCAGGTGCCCCCAGATCAGGACCATGGCCGTGCAGGGCGCAATACCCAGCAGGATACAACCGGAGATGTATGAGCGGAAGAGCTCGACCGTCTCTCCCCCTTTGATGACCTCCACTCCCGGCAGAGCTCCCTTAAAAAGAAACCCCAGGAAAAAAGTGGCGATCGCCAGCATGGTAAAAGGTTTAACGCACCAGTTAACAAATAACGTGAGCAGGACCGGCTTGGGCGTCTTTCCCGCCTTGACGACCTCCCTGAAATCGATCTTTACCATGATGGGATACATCATAAAGAAGAGGCAGATGGCGATGGGGATCGATACCTGGTAAATGGAGAAGCGATCCAGAGTAACAGCGGTTTGCGGAAATAATTTTCCCAGCAGGATGCCCAGACCGATACAGCCGATGACCCAGAGCGAAAGATATTTTTCAAAAAAACTTAATCTTCGCTCTTCGTGAACAACTTTTTCCACGCGCTATCCTTTAATAATTCTCAGCGAGGATCTCGTAATATGCCTGTGGATGATCGCAGGCCGGACATTTTTCCGGGGCTTCTTTGCCTTCATGCACATAACCGCAATTGCGGCATTTCCATTTGACCACTTCGTCTCGTTTGAAGATCGTCCCGTCCTTCAGGTTCTTAAGCAGTTTTCGATATCTCTTTTCGTGCTCTTCCTCGACTTCAGCGATCTCCTTGAATTGCTTGGCAATCTCCTCAAACCCTTCCCGGCGCGCGGTATTCTCGGCATCCAGATAAAGCTTGGACCATTCCAGTTTTTCTCCAGCGGCCGCAGCCTCAAGGTTTGCCGCAGTATCTCCGATCAAACCGGCTGGATAAAAGGCCGCAATTTCAACATCCCCGCCCTCCAGCAATTTAAAGAACCTTTTCGCATGCTCTTTCTCATTATCTGCTGTCTCAAGAAAGATCGCCGCTATCTGTTCAAAACCCGCTTTCTTGGCAACACTTGCAAAAAAGGCATAGCGGTTCCGGGCCTGGGACTCACCGGCAAAAGATGCCAGAAGATTCTTTTCGGTTTCGGTCCTTTTTAAACTTTTCGCCATTTTATCCTCCTCCCTGCCCCTTTGCCATCCACAATCCGTGCACATTGCAGTACGCTCTTACCGTAACATCCTTTGCCCCGCACTCAAATTGGGCTTCCGGCTTCTGCCCGGGCTCGAGGAATTTTCTGCAGGATCTCCCGTCAATAAGCACCTCGATCCACTCTATGTAATGCTTTTCCTCCATGGGATGAAGGACCGCCCCAACCCTGGCGATGATCCCTTCGCCATCCGTCTTTTGGATCACCGGCACATGCTTTTCCATGCCCTGATCTTCGGTTTTTTCAACCTGAAGCTTCATGGGCTGTCCGCAGCATACCAGCTCCCCTCCTCCAACATGGAGAACCTCAACAATGTTCCCACAGATCTCACATTTATAAACTTCCAGCTTTTGCTTTGTTCCCATATTTCCCACCTTCCAATCCTAATATTTTTTCTTGAGCCTGACCTTGACCGGCCGCTTGGACTTTAGACGAACTGCCTTTCCCTGCACATTCACACTTACGCTTTTGCCCTCCAAAAGCTGCAAAACAATACTCTTATGAGTGACTTTGATCCTTAATAGATTTCCCTTCCAGATAGAGGTATAACTCAATTCCTGCCACTTTTTGGGAAGCCAGGGATCAAAACATAGTTCCCCCCGCCTGACTTTCATCCCGGCAAACCCGTGGATAGCTGTCATCCAGGCACCGCCGGTGGCTGCAGCATGAATGCCGTCTTTGGTGTTTTTGCTGGCATCCACCAGATCGATATAGGAAGTCTTGATAAAATAATTATAGGCGCGCTTGTGATCTCCGGTTTCCAAACCCATCAAGGCATAAATACAGGGAGAAAGTGAGGATTTATGCATGGTGCGCGCTTCATAATATTCATAATTCTTCTTCTCAAGCTCAGCGGAAAAACGATCTAAAAACAAATAGAGAAGCAGGACAACGTCTGCCTGCTTGACAAGCTGGGTGCGATGCAGGTTTGTTTTATCAACCCCCTTGGGATATTTTGGCAAACCATTTTTATCAAGCTCTTTAATTTTATGATCTTCCAGCGTAAAATAACCCTCAAACTGCTCGATCAATTCGGTCTTCTGGTCGTAAGGAAAAAAGATGGTCTTTGAAACGATCTTCATCTTTTCGATCTCTTCGGCCTTCAATTTAATTTTCTTGACCAGAGCCTTAAAATGTTCCGGGACCTCCTTTTTCATCTGTTTGTAAATATCCGCCGCGTAGGAAAGATTCCGCATTGCCAGATAACTGGTAAAAGCATTGTTGTCCACATGTTCATGGAACTCATCCGGACCGATCACCTTTCTTACCTCGTAGCGGTCCCTTCTTTTTTCCACCCGCGAAAGCCAGAAGCGCGCGGTCTGAAAAACGACCTCTGCCCCGTGCTCGTAGAGAAAATCAACATCACCGGTCAGTCCAACATACTTGTATATTCCATAAACCACATCTGAGACTATATGATGCTCCTCTTCTCCGGTAAAGATCTTGATCGCGCTCCCATCTGCCCTTAATCCGTAACTGGGGGTGGTCTCGACCCCGGTACCTGCGCTTTCCCAGGCAAATTTTGCCCCTTTGTAGCCAAGATCCTTGGCGTTTTTCATGGCCCCCTTAAGGGTATAATAGCGGTACATCAATAAATTGCGGGCCTCTTCAGGAAAAGTAAAATTATAAAACGGCAGAATGAAGATCTCGGTGTCCCAAAAAGCGTGTCCCTTATATCCCTCGCCGGTTAAAAACTTCGCTCCCACGCTGACCGTCGGATCATGATGGGGTTTGGCAATGATCAGGTGATAAAGATTAAAACGGATCCCTTTTTGAGCCTTGCGGTCCCCCTTGATCAGAACATCGGCCTGCTCCCAATCCTTTTCCCGCACTTCGAGGTGTTTCTTTAAATGATAATCCAGGCCCTCGCGCACCATGTCATGCAGCAGGTCTGTGGCCGCGGATTGAAGCTGCCGCTCATAACCTTCACGCGTGGTAAAAGTGGTCACCCATTTCGTAAAATGGTAGGTCTTATTTTTTTCTGCTTTAAATATGATCTTATGCGCAAATTTTTCCCCGAACATTCTGCTTACTTTGATGGTACCAGCAGGTGGATTATCAAAAAGGGTATTAGCCGCCATGGCAATTCTGATCTTATTGTCCCGGGTTTCTGTTTCTAAATATACATGATCCTGGTCCCGCTGCATGGATACCAGGTTCAAATGTTTTATGCGCTCATAGGGAAAATAACCCTCATTGGTAACATCACCGTTCAAACCGCTTAAAACCTTGATTTCCCCGGAAAAATTCTCGGGAGTGAGACTTACATCGATCACCGCCCCTCTCACTTGATGTGCAAAAACCACCCTCTTTGTTTCAAGCCTTAAAATTCTTCCCTGGGGGCACTTAAAGCGCGTGATGCGGTGGAGGATCCCTTTTCGCATATCGAGGACGCGCTCATGGGAGAGCGCTTTACAGCTATCTGCTCCAAATTTATGGTCATCGATCCAAACTGAGAAATCAGTCCAGCCCGGGGCTTTTACCAATTCCGAGACATAGGCCTCTGACTTATCAAAGATCCCGGCAATATATACACCCCGGTAGCTTCCATGGGGATTTTCTTCCAGGGAACCCCGAACCCCAAGATAGCCATTTCCCAGGGTAAACAAAGATTCATACATCCCCTGTTTTTGGGGGCGATATCCCTCTTCCTTAATAAGCCAATCTTCAGGGCTTAAACTTAACTTTTTGGACATAGCGCTAAGCCTTTCCCAAACTTAAAATTTCCTCTAAGCTCAATTCGCTCAAGTCTTTAACAATTTTGTCAGCGTTCTTTAGGGCTTCGGGGTTGCCATGCCGATCAATGGCCACACAGTAAAAATTTCCCCGATGAGCGGCTTCTACACCGGATTTTGCGTCCTCAAAGACCACACATTCTTCGGGCTTAAGCTTCAGCCTGGAAGCCGCGGTCAAAAAGATTTCCGGATCAGGCTTTCCTTTTTCAAAATCTGCCCCAGAAACGTTCGTATCAAAAATATCATATAGATTTATTTTTTTTAAAATACGCACCGCGTTCTTGCTGGAAGAAGCCGCTGCCAACCTGATCCCGCGCGTTTTCATTTCTTCGATCATCTTTCTAGAGCTTTCAAATATTTCCACGGGATCTTTGTCCAAAAGTTCCAGATAATACTCCTGCTTCTTTGCTCCAGCTTCTTCGATCTCTTCCGGTTTAAGCTCAGTCAAAATTGCGGCGGCGCCTTCCAGCCTTGGTCGACCGTCAACCCTGGCCAGATAATCCTCCATGCTGAACTTATGGCCGTATCCTTCAAACATTTTCTTCCAGGCCTTAAAATGAAGGGGCACCGTGTTCACGATGACCCCATCCAGATCAAAAATGGCACCATTGATCATTTTAAATGCTTAGCTCCTCTCTGACCACAACAAATTTTCGTTTAGCCCTGGCTCTTTTCTTTTTGATCCTGGGATATTCTTTTTTGGCCTCTTCATAAACTTTATAAATATTTCTGGCATAGATCTCCTTGGTGTACATGCGTTCCACTTGTTCCAGACCGTTCTTGCCGAGTCTTCCTCTTAGATCATCATCTGATAAGAGCCGGATAATTTTCTCGGCCAGGGCTTCATGATTTCCCTTGGGCACCACATAGCCGTTAATATCGTTCTGGATGATCTCGGGCATGCCGCCGGAATCGGTGACGATGATCGGTTTGCCGGATGCCATGGCTTCGAGCATGGTCAGGCCAAAGGGCTCTTCCACTGAGGAGGGATAAACCACCACATCCGCCAAGCGATAAAGCTCCGGCATCTCCTTGTCAATGGAAAAAGTATTAATGTAGACGCTGTTCTCTAACCCTAAATGCTTGATCAGGCTCACAAAGTAAGCGATATCCTTGTTTTGGGTAAGCCCCCAGTCAATTATGTTCCCGCTTCCGGACATGAGCAGGAGCGCATCCGGAAATTTTTCCTTGACCAGCTTGAAGGCCTCGATCGTGATATCGCAGCCCTTGGCCAGTCCCATCCTGGCCGGATTAAAAATTATCTGCTTTCTGCCTTTTAATTTGGGATGATCTTTAAATATAGATGAAGAGGGCTTCTTGGAAGAGAAAAATTTTCGATCTACACCATGATGAACAACCACCACTTTTTCCTCCGGCACCCCGACTGCCACCAATTCTCTTTTTATGTAATGGCTGATGGCAATGATCTTATCCCAGGCGGCTTTGCAGGTAAGATCCAGGAAGAGCTTGTCTTTCCAGGTATTATGCGCGGTCAAAACCAGGGGTATTTTATGCTCCAGGGCATAGTGCTCCAGGACCCGGGTGTGATAGCGGCTGAAATAATGCATGTTGTGAGCATGGATAACATCAGGCTTTACTCTATCCAAAAAATCGAAGGTAACCTCCCAGACATTGTCGTCCACTTCCTGAAAATGGCTCTTGAAAAGCCAGTTCAGATCGTAGAACTGGGAGCGATAAATTTTGGTGCCTTTAAAATTAAACTGCAGTGGAGCTCCATCCGCGGAACCGGTGAGCAGCGAGACCTTATGCCCCATCTTTACCAGCTCGGGCATAAGAAAAATTAAATGAGTCTCCACTCCGCCAATAATGGGAGGGAATCCCCAGTGAAGCATGGCGATCTTCATATGTAAATTATAACACTCGGCAGGATAAATTTCACGCGGAAATTCAGCGCATAAAAGGCGGCAGTTCGATATTTTCCCTGGGTGAGGCGGAAACGCGCGCAGAACGCGGCCGGATAAACGGCAAAGCTTCTTTTTCCTTCTTGGTTGAGGGCACAAAGCCGGTGGCAATTACGGTTACTACCACATCCCCCTGTAATTTTTCATCGATGACTGCGCCAAAAATAATATTGGCATCCGGATCAACCGCATTGTAGATCACTTCGGCCGCCTCGTTCACTTCATAAAGGGTCAGGTCTGATCCGCCGGTCACATTGAAAATAACACCCTTGGCCCCGGTGATGGTTTCCTCAAGCAGCGGAGATTGAATGGCAGCTTCGGCCGCATCGACCGCCCGATTTTCGCC
>JAZFXQ010000086.1:0-2366 GCA_036448795.1 Candidatus Margulisiibacteriota bacterium
GCTGGCGCGATCTCCGGGGTCACCACTTTCTTTACCGTTTTTTTGATGACTTTGGTCTGGGCAGCGGCTTTATCGGAACAAAAGTAAACCACACTCAAGAAAAGGCTTATCATTAAAATTAAAGTAATAATCTTTCTCATATGTAACCCCCGTTTTAATTTATACTACATTTTAGCTGTATTTTTATGTTAAATCAAGTTTTCAGATCTCCAGATTCTTCAAGCAGTTCTGAAATTTATTGTAAGTTCAAAACTTATCGGGTAAAATGGAGAAAGATGAAGAGATTTCTTTTTATTCTGATATGCTTTCTATTATCCTCCTCGGTCTGCCTGGCAGAAGAGGGCTATGAGAGCCTCAAGACCATAAACTCCTTCAACTGGGTAAAATGGTTTGACCAAACCCTGGGTTTTATCTATGACAGCCACGGATGCCTGCATTTCTCGCCTGCCGATATCTTTCTATTATATAAGACCCTTCCCGCCGGCATTCCGCTGAAGATCAAGAAATATCAATTAAAAAAGAACGAACCTCCTTTCTCGGTGGAAAAGGTGCCGTATCTGAGCGAGAAGACCGATTCCAGCGCAGACATCGAAAAACACCGCTTGATTTTTAAGAACTACAAAACCGAGATCCTGATCTATCCCTCGCTCGATCTCCTTTTTATCCTGGTCAACGGCTATCCCTACGCCAAGGTTTGCGCCCTTGCCGGACCGCCTTATGAATATCTGATGGCCTACGAGGTGCAGAAAGGAAAACCGGTGCAGTGGGACTTCATGCTTACCGCCCCGACCGATCCCGGGAAGTATAAAGTCCTGCGCCTGACCGACCATTATCTGAGCAGCTCATATTACCAAAATACCATCGTTCCCTTTGGGGCCTGGATCCGGTTGATCGACGGCAAATGGCTCTATCAGAAGAAGGGTAAATGGTACAAGCTTCCCAACCACATCCTGGCCGACCTGGCCCGCTCGGATGAGGAGCGAATCTACAATTACTATGATATCAATCTCGACCGGAAGGGCAGAGTGATCGCCGCCCGCTACGCCGGCCACGACTTCGGCAAGTATGTTCTGCTCTGGACCAGGGATGGAAAATATCATTATCCAGAAATGGGCTACGCCGCCGGCGAGCTGGTCTATGAGCAGATCGTTCTGATCAAGGACCTGGTGCATCTTCTGACCGTGCCCGCCGCGGATGATTTGGCTTCGGTTCTCGAAAAGAACCAGAACTTCAAGTTCTATCGATCGCTTTACGAATTCAAGCTCTCCAGAGGGAAACAATTTCCGGCCAAGGGCAATCCGACCATGTACAGCTATTATAAATTGTTCAATGGCTTTGAGCTTGACCGCAAAGATCAGCAATTTATGGATGCGCGGCTGGTCAAGGCCCTTAAGGAATACGAGGAGAATCGGCTGCCGCGGCATAAGCGCTCGCGCTGGGAAGCACTCGGCCTTTACAATTTTCTGCGTGTCAACAGCCTGGTCATTGACAAGCTGGCGGGCTGGTACGAAAGGGTCATGAAGGATTGGGAGCTTTTCAAGAAGCTGCGCATGGATCTGCGCAGGGACTTTGATGAGATGGGGGTTCTTTCCCTGGAGAACCGGCAGAACATAGTGGAAGGCTGGCTCAACCACCGATTGGAGTTCAAAAAAGTTTCCCCGCCCCGGGCGGCGAAACATCTGACGGATCTTTCCTTTTCCACTTTCTTCAAGCCGGATGAGGAGAGCCTGCTTTTTACTGAGCGCGAGCGGGCGGTGATGCTGCAGCGGATAAAAGACGCCGTGCAAGGCAAAAGGGACGAAGGATTGAATCTTGAGATTGTGGAGGCGCTTAACCGCTACAACTTTGGCGTGCTCTTGAACGAAATCCTGGGCGACCTTTACAAGAGCCACGGCTGCATGCACGTTTCGCCCCGGAATGCGCTCTTTCTTTATGAGCTTCTTCCGGTCGGGGCGCAGATGAAAGTCTACCAGTACTCAGAGCGTGTGAGCGAGGAGGCCATTCGTGCTATTCCCTATCTGGCTGACCAGGTCAACTTTGCGGAGGATCTGGACAAGCTCAAGCAGAAATTCGCGGTGACCTCCGAGGTCAAGGTCGCGGTCTATCCCTATTCCGGTGACTGGATCGTCTACCTCAAGGAGCAGCCCTTTGCCAGGCTCAGGATCCGGGGTGGTCCGCAAACCAAATTTTATCTCCTGCAGGGACGGGACAAGGACGGAAATCCGATCTTCGAGTCCTATCTGGCTTATCCAACCACGCCGGGAGATTTTTACATTTTCAAGAAGGTCGAAGACTATGTCTCCAACATCTATCATGACCAGACCATCATTCCCATGGGAGAAAAGATCCAGTTCCACCAGGAAAAG
>JAZFXQ010000087.1:0-4836 GCA_036448795.1 Candidatus Margulisiibacteriota bacterium
ACAAAGGGGTCGGATCTGCCATTGCCAAAGGTCATGACGAAGGACATACCCGTAGTAGCATAGGAATAGGTTCCATAAACAGAGACGCCTGTAACATTATCTCCAGTGAGAGTAAACTTTACGTAGAGATCTATATCATAGGTTGTCCCATCCATAGAGGCTTGCTCTGTAAGATGATACCAACCATCCAGTGGGCCAGTTACAGTTTTGGATTTGACCGAGGCTCCCTTTACGCCAAAACCGAAAACTCCAGTAACATCACCACTTGCAGCCCAGGCGCCCATAGCTTCGGTAATTCCTAAAGCCATTTCGACTCCCATCTCAGAAAATATTTCAGCGGTTGCATCGTCAAGTGTTTTGGTTGGTTCAGCTTCTTTCTGAGCGGTCTGACACCCTGTTACCAGGAGGACACCCAACCCGAGCACCAATAAAACGCTTAGAAGCTTTTTCATGTTTTTCATCTCCTTGCCCCGAGCTTGTCGAGGGGCTTTTATTTTAGAATGCAAATCCAAAATCAAGAATGGTTGAGTTGTTCTTGCTGTTCTTACCATCAAACATCATGGCCACATTCAAACCCAGCCCCAGGTTGAATCCTGCTCCAATAGTGGTCATGGAAATATTTCCACCTTGTCCGCCTGAAATAATTCCAGCCCTAAGAGCGAGAACGCCAACGATGGGATACTCAAGGCCCAGGTGGGTTACCGAGTAAGAAACTCCAGAGCCAGAGACCGAATCAATATCCAATGCCACGCGAAGCCCGACCCCGGGAATTTTTGTGGAAGCTCCGATTACCAGGGTGGTTGGGCTTGTGAAGTCAGGGGCGTCAACTTCAGTTTCAGTTTGATCGGTAATGTTTCCTGTTGTGGGATCATAGGTGGTAGTTATGGTTTTGGTTTTGCCTTTCAGGGTCTCTCCGATATCTTTCATCACGATCGCGATCGATAAGGGTATGACCAGGGTATCAATGCTGGCCTTAGCTCCGATATCAAAACCGATTCCAGAGAGAGTGGTGACTAGATCCGTACTCGAAGTGTTGCTGTTCACAGTGCTGGATCCGCTGATGGAATTTACCGATTTAATGTTGGCACCCAGATCAAGGCTTGCGATCGGAATTCCTGGAATTGACAAGCTATATCCCAGGGTTGCAATTCCTTCGTAAGCTGCAGAGGCGGTTAGGGAACTGCCCACGATCTGACCGGCAGTAGGCTTATTAAGAGTGATGGATGCGATCGGAATCACGCTTAATCCAACCTTAGCTATGTTTATGCCAACTATGGAGCTAAGACCGCCGCTAATATTTACGGTATTATCAAAATTATCAGATAAGAATTTTGCGGGATCGCTTGCGCCGCTGAGCGCCTTGATAAGCTCATCCATCCCTTCGGTTGCTGTTCCGGCCCCGATTAATAATCCCATCGATCCAGTTTTTACAATACCGGCCGGGTTAAAGTAGGCACAGGAAAGATCGTCCACGATGGCTGCGCCCGCGCCTCCCATTCCGGCATACTTAGCTCCAACACCGTAAGGAACAGAGCCTGAGGGGAAAGCATAAACCGAAGAAACACACAAACTAAGGAACATGCAAACCAGAACGATCTTTTTCATGAAGGATCCTCCTTTGCCGGGCCAAATTGTGTATTTCACTATATCAGAAAAAGTTGATTTGTCAAGCTATTCGTGTTAGAATATTCTTTACTTTTATGCCCAGAAAAGCAAGAAGAAAACAAGGCCTGCTGGTGGTTGTGTCTGGTCCTTCAGGTGTCGGGAAGTCCACGGTTGTCAGAAAACTTTTGAAACTCGATAAGAATCTAAAGCTTTCGACTTCTGCCACTACCCGTCCGCCAAGACCAGGGGAGACCCATGGCGAACATTACTATTTCATCACCCAGGCAGACTTTGACAAGAAGGTCAAAAAGAGCGAATTCCTGGAGTGGGCCAAGGTGCACGGCTATTATTACGGCACTCCCATCGGATTATTAAAGGAAAAGCTTTTAAAAGGGAAGACAGTTGTGTGCGAGGTGGATGTACAGGGCGCGGCTTCCATCAAAGAAGTGGTTGAGGAGGGAAGGCTGGATGCGGCCGCGGTATTTGTCTTCTTGATCCCGCCCTCGGTGGATATATTGGCTTTTAGGCTGAAAAAACGGAAAACTGAGGATGAGGAGGTGATAAATTACCGGCTCAGGGCTGCCATAGCCGAGCTGCAGGTCATGGAAAAGTATGACTACATCGTGGTCAATGACAAGGTCGAATCTGCAGCTGAAAAGATCAGAGCCATCATTAATGTTGAAAAAGAAAGGACGTTGCTAAATTGAATGAAATGAACATTGACGATCTTTTGTCAAAGGCAAAGAACAAGTTCCTCCTGTCGAACGCCGCAGCGGGCAGAGCCAAGCAGATCATCGAAGGGTCGCTGCCCTATGTGAACCATTTTGATCCAAACAACCCGGTCATCACCGCCCTTCGAGAAATTGCCGCGGACAAAATACGGATTAAGGTCCTCGCTGGTCCGATCAAGAAACCCCAGGAGCTTTTGAGTCGGGAGGCGGAAGAGGAGAAAAGGCCCTCAGCTTTAAAGCGTTTGGCCAAGGAGAAGAAGGGGAAGAAGGAGAAGAAGAAGGAGAAGAAAAAGAAGTAGAACGCTGGATGGTTGGGGTGCCTCAGTTATGTTGAAGGGTAAGACCATCATTCTTGGTATTTCGAGCAGCATCGCGGCTTACAAGGCCTGCGAGATCGTCTCGTGTCTGAAGAAGCTCGAGGCCGAGGTATGGGTGGTCATGACCGAGGAAGCAACCAAATTAGTGACGTGCCTTACATTTCGGACTCTTTCCGGTAATCCAGTCATCACCGACCTTTTTTCTCCGGAGCTTTCCAGTCTTCCGGTTCCACATATTTCTTTGACCAAAAGGGCGGATCTTTTAGTGATCGCTCCCTGCACAGCCAATACCCTTGGGAAGCTGGCAAATGGAATTGCGGACGATCCTTTGACCACCATGGCGTTGGCTTGCCCGGAAAAAAAGATCATTGCACCGGCCATGAATCCGGAGATGTGGAGAAATAGGGTTGTACAGGAAAATGTTAAGAAGTTAAAAGATTTGGGGTATGTGTTCTTTGGGCCTGAGGAAGGAAAGCTGGCCTGCGGTGATGATGATATTGGAAGAATGTCAGAGCCCGAGGAAATAGTTGGCAAGTTGGTTAGTTCGCTTGTTCCGAAACAGGACCTGAAAGGCAGACACATTCTGGTGACTGCCGGCGGAACCCGGGAGGCGATTGACCCGGTGCGTTATATTTCCAATCGTTCTTCAGGCAAGATGGGATATGCCGTTGCCCGCGCTGCAAGGGAAAGAGGAGCAACCGTCACTCTGGTTTCCGGGCCGACCAATCTGGATGCCCCCTTGGACATAAAACCGATTAAGGTCGAATCTGCGGGAGGAATGCTGGAAGCGGTCCTGGATCACTACAATAATGCGCATGCGGTTATTATGACCGCGGCAGTGGCTGATTTTAAATCCGAAATCCGAAACCCGAAACCCGAAACAAATCCCAAATCCAAAATAAAAAAAACAAAAAAAGATTTAATATTAAAATTAACCCCCACCGTGGATATTCTAAAGACAATTGCTAAGCAGAAGGGGAGAAAGGGGCGGGTCCTGGTCGGTTTTGCGCTTGAAACCGATAACCTGATCGAGAATGCTAAGAAAAAACTGAAAGAAAAGGATCTGGACCTGATGATCGCCAATGATAATTCCACTTTTGATAGCGAGACCATCGAGTTCGCCATGATCGGCAGAGACGGTAAAAACACAAGATTCCCTCAACAACCCAAGGATCTGGCAGCCCACCTGATTTTGGATCGAGTCAAAGATCTAATCTGAGATCATGTTCGCAGAAGTAATCCTCTCAAAAGTCTCCCGCGGCACAGACAAGATATTTCACTACTCTATTCCTGAGGAATTAGGAGAAAAACTTAAAGTAGGCCATCAGATCCTGATCCCTTTTGGTAAACGCAAAGAGATCGGCTATGTGGTGGGGTTTGTAGAAAAGGCCGATGTCAAAAAGGTCAAAGATGTCCTTCGGGTAACCTCTGAGCAGCCGATCTTTACTGAAAAGCAGGTCGAGCTGGCCAGATGGATGGCCGATTACTATAATTCTTTCTTTTTGACCGCCCTCCGGCTGGTCATGCCGCCGGGGACGGGAAGATTAGAAAGTAGAAAGTTGAAAGTAGTAAGTAGTGAGAAAAAGGCAAAGCATCAACTTTCTACTAACAACTCACTACTTACTACTTACCCGGTCCAAACCCCTTTGCCTCCGACCAGCGAACAAAAGAACGCCCTGGATGCTATTGCAGAGGCGATTGACACAAACAAGCCCGAGAAATTCCTGCTCTACGGCATCACCGGCTCGGGCAAGACCGAAGTCTATATGCAGGCGATCGCCCATGTGCTGGACAAGGGCAAAAGCGCGATCGTGCTCGTGCCGGAAATTTCCCTGACTCCGCAGCTCATCCAGCGCTTTTCCAACCGCTTCGGTGATCACATCGCCGTTCTCCACAGCCACTTGACACAGAAGCAAAGAGTTGAAGAATGGGAAAGGGTGGTGTCAGGCGAGGCGCGAATAATTCTGGGCGCGCGCTCCGCCATCTTCGCGCCGGTGAAAGAGCTGGGACTGATCGTGGTGGATGAAGAGTTTGAGACCGCCTACAAGCAGGACAAGAGTCCGCGCTATCATGCCCGGGAAGTTGCTTTTTATCTGGCAGGCCAGCATCGGGCAGCCGTGATCCTGGGCTCCGCCACCCCCTCGATCGAGACTTATTATCACGCCCAGAACGGAGAATACAAA
>JAZFXQ010000088.1:0-6174 GCA_036448795.1 Candidatus Margulisiibacteriota bacterium
AGTGGGAGGCGGAGGAACAACTTCTTCTTCCTTGGTGGGCGGCGAAACGACCGCGATCATCTCTTCGGGGGAAACCAAAATTTCAAGTTTTTTTGAAACTTTTAAGTCTGAAACATGCAGGGATTGATTGATCTCCAAAGCTCCCACATCGATCTCAAACTTGTCCGGGATATCTCCAGGCAGACATTTGACCTCAACCTCACGCAGACCGTGAACCAGCACCCCTTCCCCCTCCTTGACCCCGATCGGAAGACCAACCAGCTCAACCGGAACCATGGTCTTTATGGCCTCGTCCATAATAACATGCATGAAATCTAAATGGATTATTTCATCGGTCAGTGGATTTCGCTGGAGATCATAAGTGATGACTGGAACAGATTTGCTTTTACCATCTTCAGTTAATTTTAAAGTGAAAATAAGGTTAAGCCCTGCTTCGGACCGCAGAACCTTTTTCGCAAACTCCTTTAAATCAACCGAAACCGAGATCGATTTAAATTTTCGGCCGTAGACCACCGCCGGGACCAGCCCTTGCGCTCTTGTTTTTTTAGTCTTTTTCCCGAAATCTTCTCTCTTGTTTACCTTTATTTCAACCTTTGCCATGGTTTTCAAATCCTATCACAAGTCACTAAAATTTGCAATATTAATCGCGCGGATTTCCGCGGTAAGGAACCCTGATCCTTCCCCGCTGGACAATATACTGACTGAAAGGCCCATCCGGCGGGAAGTCTCTTTTGACCCGATTGATCTTATACCATTTCAAAATATCGCGGGCAACATAGGCCGAGGCCCGGTCTCCGTGCTCACCCTCCGCCACAAAAGAGGCGATCACGATCTCCGGATCATCGTAAGGGGCATAGCAAATGAACCAGGCATGGGCTTTCCCTGGATTTTCTGCGGTACCGGTTTTCCCGGCAGCCGGGATCCCGGTAAACCTGGTCGCCACTCCGGTGGCACGCAGCACTACATCCCTCAGCGCAGATCTCACCAGTTCAAGATTTTCTAAAGAGAGCGGAACATCCCCTATCACCTCAGGTTTCCCTTTATATAAAACTTCACCATTTCTATCTTTTATTTCCTTCACAACATAAGGTTTAACAATTTTTCCGCTCGCAATTGATCCGTAGACCGAAGCCATCTGGAGCGGGGTCACTTGAACCCAGCCCTGCCCGATCCCATAATTAATCGAATCCCCGTCATACCAGGGCTCTTTCATATTTTTCTCTTTCCACTTGCTGGTCGGCACAAAGCCCCTCTTTTCCTGAGGGAGGTCAATTCCGGTGCGCATTCCCAAACCAAATTTTTTTGAATACTTTGCCAGCAGATCCGGTCCGACCCTTTTGCCCAGCTCATAAAAAACAATGTCACATGACCAGACCAATCCTTCCCGCACGGTTACAGGACCGTGTCCGCCCTCCAACCAGCACTTTGCGATACGATCGTTATAGACCTTATAGTATCCCGGACAATCCATTATCTCGTCCGCTGAAGCCTTTCCTTCCTCCAAGGCCGCGGCTAATGTAATTACTTTATAAATCGAACCGGGCGGATAAATAGCCAGGGCCCGATTCATGAAAGGATGGTTCTCGCGCTCCAGTCTCTTCCACTTCCAGTTCTCCCGCGAATCAGTAAAAATATTAGGATCGAAGTTCGGATAACTGGCAATGGCCAGGATCTCACCAGATCTCACATCCATGACCACCACCGCCCCCTCCTGCTTTCCCAGCGCTTTCTCCGCTGCCTGCTGCATCTCTAGATCAATAGTGAGTTTCATATCCGCTCCGGAGACAGGATCAAGGGATTCCAGAATCCTGGTGGGCGTACCGTAAACATCAACCTCAACTCGCTTTCCGCCATCCCGGCCGCGTATCTGTCTGTCGTAAATTTTCTCCACGCCATCCTTACCGACCACATCCCCCAAGCGATAACCCTGTCCTCTCAGTCTTTCAAGCTCCTCCGCTTCAATTTCTCCAATGTGACCGAGTAAATGCGAGGCCAGGTTCACATAAGGGTAAAGCCTTACCGGACGGCTGTATACGATCACTCCTTCCAGTTCTCTTTTTTTCTCCTCGATCCGAATGGCGGTTGCCAGCGGGATATTGTCCTTGACCATTATCGGTTCGGTCGCAGAAACTTTAAGATCGACCCTTTCGCCAAGCAGCCTGCTCAAAGTATTCAAGATCCGGCCTCTTTCACTTTCACTTTTACCGGACAAGACATAGGGCAGGACACGCACCGCAAAAATAGGGCGGTTTTCAACCATTACTTTTCCATAGCGATCGTAGATCACCCCGCGCGGCGCAGGATCCGGAACAATCTTGGCGGCATTTTCGATGGCCAGCATGGAAAACCTGTTTCTCTCAACGATCTGCAGGTGGATCAGCCGAAGGTAAAGCAGGCCAAAAACAACCACAAAAATAAAGACCAGGATTTGATTTCTTTTAAGCATGACAGAGCTTCTTTAGAATTGGAAAAATGATCGGGACCAAGATCAAATTGTAAAGGGTGGCCACAAAAATAGTAGAGGCCAAGTGCATCAGGTCAAGCGGCCGACCGCCAAAGAGCGCATGCCATCCCCCTTCAATAATTAGAATGAGGGGAGTAAAGAAGACCACAAATAGGGCGGCCATAGAATATTCATTGCCCAAGAAGCCTTCTTTCAGTATGCCCACCAGCGAACTGACCGCAACCCGGGTAATGGTATGTAAATAAGCCCCAAAGGAGAGAAGATCCTGCATGAATCCTGAACCCGCAGCAAAAAGAGTGGCCCTTTCTCTTTTTTCTAAAATCGCAAAGCTTATGACCGAAACCAAGACCAGGTCCGGAGAGACCCCGAAAATATTAAGCCGGGCAAAAACTACGCTTTGCAAAACAATGACCAGCAGGGCATAGAGTACAAGCATGAGTAAGTGCATTTTAAAAAATAATAAATACTTCTTCGATCTTGGAAAAATCGACTACTGGTTTGATCTCCACATGATAGAAAAGATCGTGTTCTTTTTTTGAAGCCAGGCTGACCTCGCCGATCGGAATGCCCGGTGGAAAAAGCGTGGAAATATTTGAGGTGACGATCCGATCTCCCTCCCGGATATCCCCACCGGCATCGACATATTTCATGGAAAGCTTATCCAAAGAGCCCCCCTTAACCAATCCAAAATCCTGGCTGCGGGCATCCACCGCCGCGATCGAACTTTCCACATCCGTGATGAGCATTACTTTAGAAGAAAATTTAGAAACTTCGACAACCCTGCCGAGCAATCCCTCTTTGGCCATGACCGGCATATCCATTCTGACCCCGGCCCCTCTCCCCTGATTGACTTCCAAAATTCTAAACCAGGGCTCTGGACTTTTCCCGATAACCTGAGCAGCCAGAAGCCTGAATCGATAGGGATTCCTTTGTTTGTAAAATAATAAAGCCCTGAGGCGACTGTTCTCTCTGAGCAACTCATCCAAAAGTGTCAACTTCGGCTGCAAAGCGACCAATTCTTTTTTGAGCTCCGCATTTTCCTTAGCTCCCTTCCTATAAGCGGCCAGAGAAGAAGGCAGACCAACTGCCCCTTTCCAGATCGAAACTGCTGCGGACTGAAAGGGATAGATCGCGGCCTGAAGCATTGAGCGAAGTCCAAAAAGATCCCGAAAGGTCGAAAAAGAAAGCAGGACCGCCAGCAGAACGATAATGATCGCCAGGGTATAAGATTTTCTTTTTTTATGATAAGGGTGATAACCAATCACTGAGAAGAACGTTTAGGCATTATCAGGACTTTTTTGAGCGTGTCGATCTCTTCCAGGATCTTTCCGGTCCCGTAGGCCACACATGAGATGGGGTCATCCACCACATAAACCGACATATCGGTCTCCTGAGCCAGATGTTTATCCAAGCCCCTCAAGAGCGCCCCGCCGCCGGCCATGACGATCCCGCGATCCATAATATCGGCCGCCAGCTCAGGAGGAGTTTTTTCAAGGGTCATCCTGACCGCATCCACTACGGTGGCCACAGGATCAGACAAGGCATCCCGGATCTCCGAAGAGGTCAGGGTGAGTGTCTTGGGAAGACCGGTCACCAGATCGCGGCCACGCACTTCGATGGTTCTCTCTTCCGAAAGCGGATAGGCCGAGCCAATATCGATCTTTATCTGTTCAGCGGTACGCTCTCCTATCAATAAATTGTAGTTCTTGCGGCAGTGGGCAACAATGGCATCGTCCATTTCATCCCCTGCCACACGGATGGACTTGGAAACCACGATCCCTCCTAATGCCAGTACCGCCACTTCCGTGGTACCCCCTCCGATATCCACGATCATGCTTCCCTGTGCTTCAGAAACCGGAAGATTCGCACCAATGGCAGCTGCCATGGGTTCTTCCACCAGATAAGCTTCTCTGGCGCCGGCGTGCATAGCTGCATCCATGACCGCCCTTTTCTCCACCCCGGTTATGCCGGAAGGAACACCCACCACAATCCGCGGACGAACAAAAGCGGAACGATTATGGCTTTTCTTGATAAAATGGCGCAGCATCATCTCGGTGATCTCAAAATCCGCGATGACGCCGTCCCGCATCGGTCTGACCGCCACGATATTGGCCGGGGTTCTTCCGAGCATTCCCTTGGCTTCGTTGCCGATGGCCAGGGCCCGACCATTATCTTTATTGATGGCCACCACGGACGGCTCGCAAAGAATGATCCCCTCGCCTCTGGCAAAAACCAGCGTGGTCGCTGTCCCCAGGTCAATTCCCAGATCCCTTGAAAAATGCCCAAACACCAGATCATAGACTCCCATAAAATTTTTCCTCCTTTTTTTACGGTGATCGCGATGATTTTAAATTATTCAAAAACAATGACCGATTTAAAACCCTTAGCGTTTAAAGAGTTTTGCAGATGGAGGGCCTGCGCCTTTTTAAAGAAGGCCCCGGCCTGCACGCGCCACCCCTTGCTGACTTTCTTGATGTAAGTTTCAAACCCGCTCGCTCTGAGCTTCTTCGCAAATCCAATAGCGTTATTTTTTTCACTAAAGACCCCGGCTTGCACCTTATAATAATGTATCGCTCCCGCCTTGGGCTTCGGTTTTGGTTTTGCGACCACTACCTCCGCCGGCTCCTCCTTCTCCAGCTCTTCAATCATCACTTCTTCCAATCTCTGCATGGCAGCAATGGAAGGGGGAGGTTCAGGGATGGCAACTTCAATCCTGCGCTCAGGAATCTTTTTTACCGGAACTAAAATCCTTTTCCCCAGATGAAAACTTATCCAAAAACTGGCAACAATTACTCCAGCCAACAAGAGCAAGAGCAAAAGGTTCTTGATCAAACCGGCAAACCCGCTCTTTCTTTTGGGAGGAACCCCTATCTTGGTCTCTTCGGTTTCCACGCTGTCTATATTTTACTACGGCTCGAGCAGAACGTCAAGATTTTTCAAAGCATCCGCCGCGGTGAACAATGAGCCGGTGACCAGAAGGGGGCCTTCCTGATCCCATTTGGAAATGGCTTCCATTACTGAGGAAGCAGCGCAGGCCCGAAAATTCCGTTTCCTGAGATATTTCAAGATCATTCCGGGATCGGCAGCCAGTTTATGTGACGATTTGGTGATGATTGCATTTGAAACGATCGATTTTAACAGATCGAGGATCTTTCTGAAATCTTTGGTTTTCTGGCAGCCGAAGACCAGGGTGAATTTCTTCGGAAATGTTTCCTCTATCGTCACCCGAAGAGCCTTGGCCCCAGCCGGGTTATGGGCACCGTCAACAATCACTAAAGGCCTTTTTGAAATAACTTGAAATCGTCCAGGCCAATCCGTCTTCTGCAAGCCTTTCAAAATCGAAGCTCTCGCAACCTTTATCCGCGCAAGCCGAAGCGCTGAAACAGCGCAGGCTGCGTTTACTTTCTGGTGTTTTCCGACGAGATTACTGCTCACTGCTGCCTGCTTACTACTTACTGCTATCAATAAAGATGCTTTCTTCCCACAAGCTTTTTTAAAAACTTTAAGCGGCCCAGCTTTATTTTCCGCCGTAACTACCGGCACCCCGGGCTTGATAATGGCCGCTTTTTCACGGGCAATTTTGGAAAGGCTCCTGCCCAAGACCTCCGTATGCTCATAATCGATATTGGTGATGATTGAAACCAGGGAAGTGATGACATTGGTGGCATCCAGTCTCCCGCCCAGTCCAACCTCCACCACCGCATAGTCAA
>JAZFXQ010000089.1:0-3123 GCA_036448795.1 Candidatus Margulisiibacteriota bacterium
GGCTCAAATTTTACGACTCTTGAAAACGAAAAATCAGGTAGAGCCCGATCACAAGAAGGGGCATGACCAGGTCGGATAAAATAATGGATGATGATCGCGATCAGCGCGACACTTAACAGGAATAAGAACATGACCTCGCCTCCTTTTGGGAGAATTATACAATGGACAAAATTAATGGGCAACGACTTTAAAGGCCTTTGATCTCCCTCAAACTGAAATTTCTTCTCTTTTTTTTCGATATAATATATGGAGGTTCGAGTTAATGTTCAGAGTTGCAGAAGTTGGATGGACCCAAGGAGCGCACAAAAGGGGTGTGCAAAGGCCTGAGTATGTGCTCTTCAGGATCAACAGGAACAAGGTGGCTTTTGGCAGAAGCCACGATCATCTGCTAACCCCCTCACCTGTCAGGAACATAAAAAACGAAAGACACCTTCCTATGGAAGAAGTGCTTACCGGAAAAACCCCTCAAGGCTACCGGCTGCTTGAAAACCGGGACTGGGAAGTAGCAAAGGTAAAGCCGGAGGAGATCGCCGAGCACTTGCGCGGCCGCAAAGAGGTCTTTGAAAAGCTTCCTGAGAAAGATGTTCTGAAATGCATAAAGGACATGGTGGATATTGCCAGGGGTAAATTGTCCAGAAAGATACTGCGCAGCCACGATCCAGAGCTTTCGCCCAGTCGCATTCAATGGGTTACGCTTGCTGCTAAAGCTTACACTTTCCTCACCCCTTATGATGCAGAGTTCAGGGCAGAGGTTACGCCGCCTGCATCTTTTGAAGAATTACTGAGCAGCATGCTCATCTCTCTCCCGATTGACCGAAGGGTGCTTATGGACAAAGAGCATCATCGCGAGCTCCTCTTTGTGCTGGCGCATTTAAGAAGCGTGCTTTTTCGGATACAGAAAGAAATAGACCGGACCAAGATCGAAATAGCGTTTCAGCTTCCCACTATTTCCATAAACAGCCAGAATTCGCTCAGGACCCACCAGGTGGTTCGGCTCTGGATAAAGAGCATGCTTGATGAACCGGACCGGACCCTGCGCATGGTCATGACCCCCCAGGATCTGCTGAGGATCAAAGAGTAACACTCAAACTTTTAATCGCCTTTTATAGAAAAAAGCGATCTTCTCCCCTATTTATATTGACACAAATAGCCAGCAATGGGAAAATATACCGAAATGCAGAGAATGATCTTCATTACCGCCTTAATAAGCTTGCTGGCCTGCTCGATCATCAGCTGCACGCAAACGCAGTCAACATCTACCACCACCACCAGCACAACCACAACTTCTTTATGCATCATCAAAGGCCCGGACCGGGGCACGAGCCCGAATGATAATGACAACCCGTTCCGTTCCCTGATCGTTTCGGCCATCAGCCCCGAAGTTATTTATATCGGCTCTGAAGGCAACGGGATCTTTAAAAGCATAGATGGCGGCACAAATTGGAGCTGGTTAAGAAGGGGCTTGCGCTGCAGCGTAAATAGTTACCCTGAAATTTATGAGCTGGCGATCCATCCGACTGATAACGATCTGGTTTACGCGGCAACCCTGGTTGGCTATGGGCCGACGGATGTCGGCGGTCCTTACAAAACAACAGATGGCGAGAACTGGGAGCGCAAAACCTCAGGCATCAGCACGAACTTCTATGCCAGCGCAATTGATCTGGATCCGGCCGATCCCGGGACACTTTACCTGGCGATCGGCGCCGGCGAATCGACCGGCGGCGCTGATCTTGGCACTTTTTATGATGGCGGGATCTATAAGAGCACAAATTCCGGGGAGACCTGGAGCCAATTAAGTGTCCCCTCTCCGGCTGAAAAAAATCGGGTCACGCACTTGATCGCCTGGGACTCAAACAACATTTATTTTTGTGGGACCAACTTTGATAATACCGCTGAAGCGGTAGGCTTAATGAAAAGCAGTGATGCGGGCGCCAACTGGTCCAGCGTCAACACCCCGGACATCCACGTGGTCTCATTTGACATAGCACCGCTGGATAAAAATATTATTATTATCTCCGAACGCGACTCCATGCAGACTTACATTACAACCAATGAAGGCAGCCGCTGGTCGCAGATCCTTTTTTATTCCGCGGATGTGATCAGGATATCTCCGCACAACTCCGATCGTGTTTTATTTGCCCATACCGAGAACCTGTACAAGAGCAGTGACGGCATGCAGACCTGGCATCAGGTTTTAACCGCTGAAGCCAATCTTAAGGATATCGAGTTTTCTGCAAGCGATCAGAACATCGTCTATGCTTCCAGTGAACACTTATTGGTTTACAAAAGCACGGATGGCGGTGAGACCTTCACCCAGGCAGCGGATCTAAGGAATTACATAGACACCCACTGATCAAAAGCTCAGGTCAGCGGCTAAAATTCTGGACCGCGGCAATATTGAAAGCAAAGCGCCTGAGTTTCCTCAGGCGCTTTTTTGTTTTTATTAAAAAAACAACTTAGAAGCGGTCGAAACTTCTTCGCTCGCCGCGTCCGCCGCCGCCGCCGCCGCCGCTAGACCTTGGCTTGGCTTCATTGACGGTCAGTTCGCGATCGCCCCATTTCTGGCCGCTCATGGCCGCAATGGCTTTTTGGGCGTCAGCGTCTTCCATATCAACAAATCCGAATCCTCTGGACTTGCCAGAGAATTTATCGGTAACTATCCTGGCTGACTTAACATTGCCGAACTCGGAAAATTTCTGTTCCAGTTCTTCATTGGTAGCCGACCAGGGTAAATTCCCTACAAATATGCGTTTCATTTAAGGATTCTCCTTTTTGGATTTCTCTGCGATTAACGGAATGTGGAAGCCTTTTTGAGGGGCATCAACATGACCTTAGATGCAGTTTCTTAAGCTCTCAACCATTAATTTCGACTCTTAACCTTTATAGTATGACAGGCAGCTCTCGTAATGTAAAGGCCTTTCTCCATCTCGACTTCGCTTACATAGCCAAATAATTTTTTTCGCTAGTGCTAAGATCAGTGAGATCAATAACCCGGTGTTTCATTCTTATGCCGAATATTTTAGCCGCCCTTTTGCCGGTAGAAGATCCGCCATCCAACACGATCTTAATGCCCCAGGTTTTGTTATAACTCCGGCCAAAGTGCAGGTGTCCGTAGAGCAATAT
>JAZFXQ010000090.1:0-4955 GCA_036448795.1 Candidatus Margulisiibacteriota bacterium
GAAGGGGGGGATTCACTTAGAAAAATCAGTCGGGATCTGGGAATCAAGTTAGACACGGTGCGCTACTGGCGCGATCGTTTTATTAAACACAATCGGCAAAAAGTCGAGAGGAGGCAAAGTACCATGGGATTAGACGCGGCAAGCAAAGAGGTTCTGGAGAGAGCTAAATCAGATGAGATCAAATTTGTGCTTTTACAATTCACGGATATTTTAGGGATGATCAAATGCGTGACGATCCCGATTGCCCGGCTGCATGACACTTTAGATAAAGGCATGTGGTTTGATGGATCTTCGATCCAAGGTTTTGTCAGGATATGCGAATCAGATATGTATCTGAAGCCGGATCCATTGACCTACCAGGTCGTTCCCTGGAAGATCGAGGGAAGAAAGTCAGCCCGTGTAATCTGTGATGTGTTCACGCCTGAAGGCAAGCCTTTTGAGGGCGATCCGCGTTCTATTCTTAAAAAGGTTTTGGCTGAAGTTGGCAAGATGGGGTATACCTTTAATACCGGCCCTGAAGTTGAATTCTATCTTTTGAAAAAAGAGGACGGCAGAATTACCACCGTGCCGCATGATATCGGTGGATATTTTGATTATCCGGCGAGAGACTTTGCTTCCGAGGTCCGTGAGGACATCATTTTTGCTTTAGAAGCCATGGGAATGGTGGCAGAGATGTCTCACCATGAGGTTGGGCCGGGTCAGCATGAAATTGATGTGCGCTACTCCGACGCTTTGTCATCAGCTGACAACACAATTACTTTAAAATACGTTATTAAATCAATCGCTTCGCAGCATGGATTATACGCTTCTTTTATGCCAAAGCCTCTGTTTGGCCAGGCAGGATCCGGCATGCATGTCCATCAGTCTTTATTCGATAAAAAAGGAAAGAACGCTTTCTTTGATCCCAAGGATAAATATAAGCTTTCCGACGTTGCTTACAGCTTTCTAGCTGGACAGCTCGCGCATGCCAGGGCTTTGACCGCTATTGTTGCTCCGACGGTTAATTCTTACAAACGCTTGGTCTCTGGCTACGAAGCACCGGTCTATATTTGCTGGGCGCATACCAACCGATCGGCACTAATTCGGATCCCGAGATATTCTCCAGGCAGAGAGCAATCCACCCGAATGGAACTGCGTTGTCCGGATCCATCTTGTAATCCTTACCTGGCATTTGCTGCCATGCTCAAGACTGGTTTAGATGGAATAAAGAAAAAAATGAAGCCGCCCAAACCGGTGGAAGAGGACGTTTATAAACTGGGGGCATCGAGACTTGAAGAACTTAAGATCGATATGCTTCCTTTTTCCATTAAGCGCGCCATCGAAGAGCTGAAGAAAGATGATGTTATCAAAGAGGCTTTGGGCAAGCACACCTTTGATAGCTTCTACGAAGCCAAAGTCAAGGAGTTTGACGACTACCGCATGCAGATCACGCCCTGGGAGCTGGATAAGTATCTGGAGGCACTCTAAACTCTAGACCTGATTAAGGAGTAGCGTTTGATATGACAGATAATATTTTCTTCGGTGTTGTGGGCGGCCTGGGTTTATTCCTTTTCGGCATGAAGATCATGTCAGAAGGGCTGCAGAAGATCGCGGGTCGGAGCATGCGCAAGATCCTGGAAATGCTGACCAAGACCACCATTGCTGGAGTAGCAGTAGGTGCGGCAGTTACCGCAATTGTCCAAAGCAGTTCAGCGACCACCGTGATGTTAATCGGATTTGTCCAGGCCGGTTTAATGAACTTGAAGCAATCCATTGGGATCATATACGGAGCGAATATCGGCACCACTATTACCGCTCAGCTCATTGCTTTCAAGATCCATAAATACGCGCTTCCGGCCATCGGGCTGGGTGTTTTTCTATACTTTTTTATCCCTCGTAAACACATAAAGTATCTCGGCCAAGTTATCTTAGGCTTTGGAATGCTTTTTTTTGGACTGTCGGTAATGACGACCGTGTTTGGTCCTTTGAAGAGCAGTCCGGAGTTCCAGCAATTATTTGTAACCTTTAGCAAGAATCCTCTTTTGGCGGTTTTGACCGGTATGCTTTTGACCATGGTTGTTCAGAGCAGCTCCGCAACAGTCGGTATAACCATGACCCTGGCCGCGGTTGGCCTTTTGGATTTTGTGACCGCCTTCACCGTGATCCTGGGAGATAATATAGGGACAACCGTCACGGCACAGCTTGCCGCTCTTAACGCGAACGTAACCGCGAGGCGCACCGCTATGGTCCACACTCTTTTTAATCTGTTTGGCGCGGCCTACATGCTGCTCCTGCTCAACGTCCATGTCCAGGGCAAACCGATCTTCCTTTATTTCATTAACCTGATCACGCCCGGCAACGCTTTTGCCGGGCAGAATGTCGGTCGGGCCGTGGCCAACAGCCACTCGCTCTTTAATATATTTAATTGCATCCTTTTTATTCCTCTGGCTGGATTCATGGCATTTGTGGTGACTAAACTCATCCGGGGCGAGGTCGAAGTCGTCAAGCCGGAGGCAACCCATTTGGACGAGCGCATGATCGTTACTCCTGAAATCGCGATTGGCCAGGCCAAGAAAGAGATCGAGCGCATGGGGCAATTCGCCCAGGACGAATTAAAATTCTCGATTCAATCTCTCTTTGTTAAAACCGGCAAGGAAAGAAACGAGCTTTTTGAGAAGATCAAGCAGCGCGAGGAAGCGGTCAATCACTTGGAAAGAGAAATTTCTATATTTTTGATAAAGGTAGACCAGCGGTCCCTTACCGAAGAGCAGGCCAAGACCACCGCAAGCTATCTTCATCTCATGCATGATATTGAGCGTGTGGGCGACATTTCCGAAAACATCATGGATCTGGTGGTTTTAAAGGATGAGGAAAGTCTCAGGTTTTCTGAAAAGGCCGGCAGGGAAATAAGGGAACTCAGCAACTATGTTGAGAAGGCTATAGCCCTGACATTTTCTGCTTTTGAAACAAGTCATAAAGAGATAGCAGAAAAGGCCCTGGAAATGGAAGGTAAAATTGATGTGACCGAGCAGGCCTATCGCGATAACCATATCAAGCGCTTGGGCCGCGGGGAATGCGATCCAAGAGCCGGGGTCATCTTTCTAGATATCCTGAGCAATCTTGAGCGCGCCGGTGACCACTCCCATAATATTGCGGTCAAAGTTCTGGAGCTTAATTTTTCTAATTAGGCTAGTGCTCTGGGGATGCTTTCTCTCCAGGCCCTGTCCATCTCAGAGAGTTTTAAATCGATCAATCCTTCGATCTTGAGAGATTCTTTGCCCACCGTTCCGAGCCGGGAGACCGGGACCTTGTTCTTCCTGCAGAGCTTTTCAATCTCGGCTGCGTTTGCCGGCTTTGCGGAAATGATTATCCTTGACTGGGTTTCACCAAAAAGAAGAGCGTCCGGACGGATCTTTGCGCCATCAAGTAAGACCTCCGCTCCCAGCTGATCTTTGGCGTCAGTTATGCAGCATTCTGCTAGAGCAACTGCCAGTCCCCCTTCCGAACAATCATGCGCTGAGGCGACCAGCCCCTTTTGGATGGCTTCCAGGACCGTATCCTGCACTCTTTTTTCAAGATCCAGATCAAGTTTGGGCAGCGGGCCTTTCTTTTGGTCATGGATGGTTTGCAGATATTGGCTGCCGCCAATTTCTTCGTGGGTTTCTCCGACGAGGAGAATGACATCCCCGGCAGCCTTGAAAGACTGGGTTATGGCTTTGCCGGCGTCCTCGATCACTCCTACCATGCCGATGACCGGCGTGGGGTCGACCGATCCCTTCGGATTTTCGTTGTTGAAGCTTACGTTGCCGCTCACTACCGGTGTGTTCAGTTTCTTACAGGCCTCGGAGATCCCGAGCGCTGCCTGGTGGAACTGCCAATAGATCTCCGGGTTCTTGGGATTGCCGAAGTTTATGCCGTCAGTGATAGCCAGGGGCTTGGCGCCTGCGCAGACCAGGTTTCGGGCCGATTCGGCGACCGCGATGGCGCTGCCAAAAAACGGATCCAGATAAACATAGCTCCCGTTGCAATCAGTAGTGGCAGCCACGCCTTTCTTGCTTCCGGGGACTGCCATGACTCCCGCGTCGGTACCGGGTCCGACCGGAATGGTCTTGCCCAGCTTCGGGTCTCCCTTTTTAAAGACCCACTCCTTGCTGGCGATGGTGGGGTTGGCCAGAAGCTTGAGCAGAACATCGTTCATGTCCTTGGGCTGCGGGACACTCGAGAGGTCAAGTTTATTGACCTCTGCAAGATAGGCCGGTTTTTTTTCTTCCCGGGTATAGACCGGGCCTTCCGCCAGAGCCTTGGCCGGGACTTCTGCCTCCAGCTTATCCCCGTCTTTTACTCTGACCATGCCGTCGTCAGTGACTTTGCCGATGACCGCAAAGGGAACTTCCCATTTATCCAGGACATTTTTTACGCTCTCTAATTTACTTTTGTCCACGATGGCCAGCATCCTTTCCTGCGATTCGGAAAGCAAGACCTCGTAAGCGCTCATCCCTTCCTCTTTTCTGGGGACCTTTGAGATGTCGATCTCGATACCGGTCCCGGCCTTGTAAGCGGTTTCGCATGTTGAGCAGATAAGGCCGGCCGCTCCCATATCCTGCATGCCCACGATGAGCTCTTTATCGATCAATTCCAGGCAGGCTTCGCGCAGTATTTTTCCCATTTTCGGGTCGCCGATGGCGACCGCGGATTTCTTTTGTTCAGCTTCTTCGGTTATCCCGGCAGAAGCAAAGGCCGCTCCTTCCACCCCGTCCCGGCCGGTCGGTCCTCCGATGGTCAGGACCAGGTTGCCGATGCCGGAGGCACGGGCTTTAGACAGTTTATCAAGTTTGACCACTCCCACCGTCATGGCGTTCACAAGCGGATTCCCTTCATAGGTTTCGTCAAAGTAGATTTCTCCGCCGGCCACAGGGATCTCGGCGATGTTGGCGTAAGTGGAAAAGCCGCGGGCGATCTCCTTGAGGAGGTATTTC
>JAZFXQ010000091.1:0-8269 GCA_036448795.1 Candidatus Margulisiibacteriota bacterium
TTAACCGTCTTTTGTCCGCTCATGCCTTCCTCCGTGTTCTGAATCAGGCCGCCCAATCCTATTTCAAGATAAGGGGCCTTGATAGCTCCCTTGGCAAAAACCAAACGATTCAATCCATGGGCTTCCATGAATTCAATGACTGCTTCGCCAAATCCAGGGACTTCCCCGCTTTCAATTTGCGCAAGAGTATAGATCTCTCCTTCCTCAGCCAGAAAAAGCGCTCCCTCTTGTGGTTTTATTACAGAGAAATCGCTGGTTTTGTCTATCATTTTTTCAGGGATATTAAAGATAGCCCCGATGTTGGTTAAGCTTTTTTCCGCCTCTTGGGGGCGTGATATTACTTCAGAAAATATTCTTGAGAGAGCGGTCATGGAGAGTTCCTTGGGGAGCAGGAGATTTCTAAAATTTCTCTCGATCAGAGCTATGGATAATTGCTGATCAGCAACAATTTTTTTGCCTCCCAGAAATATCCCATCCTTCTGCACCTGAAAGAATCCCTTTTTTCCGGCCATCTTCTGCGCTGCATTCCGCATATGTGTTTTTCGTATGCGAACACTTAATTGACCACAATTTAAGCTGGTTCTAAGACCTTTCATATTTGATCCTCCGCTATATTTTTATCGTTACTTTTAACAAAAATTTCACTTAATTTTGAAATTTCTTGAATTCTGCCTGATTTTCCATTACACTAGTAAGGCTGCAAAAAAAAGAAAGGAGCTAAATCATGGTGAGATTATCTGAAGAATACTTTTTTATCGGAAGAGCCAAAGCCGGAGCCAGGATCGAAGGGATCAAGGCCAGACAGATTCTGGATTCCCGGGGAAATCCAACGATTGAAGTGGAGGTTGCTTTAAAGGACGGGACCATCGGACGGGCAGCGGTCCCTTCCGGAGCATCCACTGGAGAAAACGAAGCCCTAGAGCTCCGGGATAAGGAAGATACACGGTATAAGGGAAAAGGGGTCTATACCGCAGTAAAAAATATTAATGAAGTCATCGCCCCAAAAATAGTGGGAATGCCCGCACATCAACAGCTCAAGATCGACAATCTGATGCTGGAACTGGATGGGACCGATTTCAAGAGCAAGCTTGGAGCCAATGCCATTCTGGGCGTTTCTCTGGCCGTAGCCCGAGCTGCTTCTTTATCTTATAGTGTTCCATTATATAAATACATTGGTGGAGAAAAAGCAACCATACTTCCGGTTCCCAACATGAACGTCATGAACGGCGGCGCGCATGCCGGCTGGAATATTGAACTTCAGGAATTCATGATCTCCCCGGCCGGGGTTGGATCGTTCTCCGAAGCCTTAAGGGTTGGAGCAGAAGTATATCAAACCTTGAAGAAAGTCCTGAAGGATAGAGGCTTGGCTACTACGGTTGGCGATGAAGGCGGCTTTGCCCCAAAGCTGACTAAGAACGAAGAAGCGATCCAGGTTATTATGGAAGCTATCCAAAAAGCTGGTTACACACCTGGAAAAGAAGTTTATCTGGCACTAGACCCAGCTGCCAGCGAATTTTACAAAGAGGGCAAATATCAATTAAAAAGTGAAGGGAAGGCGCTCTCATCTGAAGAGATGGTGGCAATCTATGAGGAATGGGTAGGCAAATACCCGATTATCTCGATCGAAGATGGTCTATCTGAGCAGGATTGGGATGGTTGGGGGATTTTAACCGCCAGGCTTGGCAACAAGATTCAATTAGTTGGTGACGATCTCTTTGTGACCAATCCTGAATTCCTGAAGAAAGGGATCAAACAAAAAACCGCCAACTCCATCCTGATCAAGCTCAACCAGATCGGAACTCTTTCGGAAACCCTTTACACCATGGAAGTCGCCAAAAAAGCCGGCTATACCTTTATGACCTCCCACCGCAGCGGAGAAACCGAAGATACCACCATTGCAGACCTGGCAGTTGCTACAAACTCCGGTCAGATCAAGACTGGTGCTCCGGCCCGCTCAGAGCGGGTCTGCAAGTATAATCAACTGCTGAGGATCGAAGAAGAGCTTGGCGATCGTGCACAGTATATAGGGCTAAAAGGTTACAATCCAAAGAGCTAGATCTCGAGAGTCGATTCAAGCAGCTTCCTGGTGTAAGGATCCTGCGGATTCTGTAAGATCTGCTCCCGGCCGCCGATCTCAACCAGCTTTCCAGACTGCATAACCGCGATCCGGTCACACATATAGCCGATCACCGAAAGATCATGGGCAATGAACAAATAGGTAAGATCCAGTTCTTCCCTGATCTCCTTTAATAACCTCAGAATATCAACCTGGATCGAAACATCCAGGGAAGAAACCGGCTCATCCAAAATCAAAAATTTGGGCTGAGATGCCAGGGCCCGCGCGATCCCCACCCTTTGCCTTTCCCCTCCGGAAAGTGCGTGCGGGAAACGCCTGGCATAATCTTTGGGAAGTTTAACCAATTCCAAAAGCTCGGAAACACGACCGGGGATCTTATCCTTGGGTAAAAGTTTATGGATCAGGATCGGTTCTCCGATAGCTTCTCCAATACGGATGCGGGGATTAAGCGAGGTCTGGGGGTCCTGAAAAACGATCTGGCATTCGCGGCGGATATCCTTTACACTAATATATAGAATTTCACCACAGGTAGGCTCGATCAGTTTGAGGATCAAACGCGCAAGAGTGGATTTTCCTGAACCGGATTCGCCTACTAAACCTAGAGCTTCTCCCTTCTCAATGGAAAAGGAGACGTTATCTACCGCTAAAATCTCACCAAATTTCTTTGTTAGATCTCTTATCTCAAGCAAATTATTAGATTCGATTGATAATCACGATCAGTAAAATAGTTATGGCTATCAAAAGCACCATCGATATCGCATTAATCCAGTACGGCAACCTTTCGGTCAGTTTCATCCTTTCACCCCCCCAATCATTTTTTCAAAACTTTCAAACAAGCTATCAACCTTTTAGTGTAATCGTTCTCAGGTGAAGAGATGACTTCATCAACTTTCCCCTCTTCCACCAATTTCCCCTTGTAGAGAACGATCACTCTCTGGCAGATGGCTCTTATTATACCAAAATTATGAGTGATGTATACCACCGAAAGATCGAATTTTTCCTGGATCTCTTTAAGCAGCCTCAAGATCTCAGCCTGAATAGTGACATCCAGGGCGGTGGTCGGCTCATCCGCGATCAAAAGTTCAGGCTTGCAAGCCAGGGCCATGGCGATCATCACTCTCTGGCACATTCCGCCGGAAAATTGATGGGGATAGTCACGCACCCGGGCAAAAGGATTTTTAATATGAACCGTGTTCAACATCTCCACCGCTTTATCCCATGCTTCTTTTCTTTTCAGTCCCTGATGCAGCTGTATGGCTTCAGCGATCTGATCTCCAACGCTGTAAACCGGATTAAGCGAAGTAAAGGGATCCTGAAAGACCATAGAGATCTTTGCTCCCCGGATCCTTATCATGTCCTCTTCGGTAAGCTTCAATAAATCCAGGCCATTAAAATTGATCTCTCCGGACACGATTTTTCCAGGCGGATAGATCAAGCGCATAATGGAGTGAGCAATGGTCGATTTCCCCGACCCCGACTCACCCAGGATCCCAAGGATCTCTCCTTTGCCAACTGAAAAGCTGACATCATCCACAGCTTTGACTTCCTTTCCCTCTGGATAAAAATAGGTTGATAGGTTCTTTACTTTCAGCATAATTATCCTCTCGGGCTCAGCGCCTCCCTTAACCCCTCTCCTACAAAATATAATGAAAGAACCGTGATCAAGATCAACAAACCCGGGATGATCGCCATCCAGGGAGCGTCGCGCATGTAGGCCTGCGCATCCATAAGCATGTTTCCCCAGGAAGGCATGGGCGGCTGCACCCCCATTCCCAAGAATGACAAAGCCGATTCGGTCAGGATCGCCCCGGCCATTCCCAAGGTTGCAGCCACAATGATCGGCGCCTGAGCATTTGGCAGCATATGCCTGAAGATTATTCTGGAGTTGGAACATCCAATAGCCCGGGCTGCTTCCACATATTGAAGTTCCCGGATCTTTAGATATTCTCCTCTAACCAACCGCGCCACACCCATCCAGGAAGTCAGCCCGATCACGATCATTACATTATATATATTAGGGGTGAGCATGGCCTGAATGGCCAGGATCAGAAAGATCGAAGGAAAAGAGAGCATGACATCCACAAAGCGCATGATAAATGCGCCGACCAATCCCCCAAAGTAACCCGCGGTCGCCCCCATCAAAGTTCCGATCAGGATAGCGATCGTAACTGCCACAATCCCTACGGTTAAAGAAATTCTTGCTCCAAAGACCGCCCGGCTAAAAATATCCCGGCCCAGATCATCTGTGCCAAAGAGATGCTTCCAGCTCGGCGGCAGAGTTTCATCCTCTATGATCTCATCCGGATCATAGGGAGCGATGACTGGAGCGAAAATAGCCACCAGTACAAAAAACACCAACATCAAAAGGCCAAAGACGGCTAATTTATTTTTTCTCATACCTGATCCTCGGGTCCACTAACGCGTACCCAATATCCGCAAACAGATTTCCTAACATGATCAAGACCGCTGAAAACACAACGATCCCCATGATCAACGGATAGTTTCTCTGAAAGATCGCCATGACCCCTAACCTTCCCATCCCCGGCCAGGCAAAGATAGTTTCGATGATAAAGGCTCCCCCAAAGAGACCTGGTAAAGAAAGCCCCAGAATAGTCACAATTGGGATCAAGGCATTTCGCAGGGCATGCTTAAAGATCACCACTCTTTCTGGCAATCCCTTAGCGCGCGCGGTCCTCACAAAATCCTGGTTCAAAACTTCCAACATGGCCGCGCGCTGGTATCTGGTGATCCCCGCTAAACTGAGAACGGTCATAGTCACCAGAGGAAGGATCATGTGTTTGGCAACATCTAGAACACGCATAAGAATTGACGGATCACGAAGCAAGGGATCGTACATGCCAACTGCGGGAAGCCAATCCAGTCTTACTGCAAACAAAAGCATAAGCATCAGGCCCAGCCAGAACGAAGGCATTGCCATGCCTGCAAATGACAGAAAAGTGACTAAATTATCGAACCAGGAACCCTTCTTAACTGCTGAGATCACACCCAGAGGAATAGTGATAAGCAAAGTAAGGATATAAGATGAGATCATTAATAACAAAGTATTTGGCAGACGTGCTAAGACCTCTTTAATTACCGGCTGACCGGTCATATAGCTGGTTCCAAAGTTTCCTCGCAAAACATTCCCTAACCAATAGAAATACTGAACAATGATCGGCTTATCCAGACCCCAGTTAGCGCGGATCCTCGCCAGCTCAACCGGATCAATGTTTGGATCGGTGAATAAAGCTGTCGGGTCACCTGGAGCTAAATGCATGACGAAGAAGGATAAAAGCGAAACGCCAATGAGCAATGGAATCAGCTGAAACAATCTTCGGACAATAAATCTACGCATCCTGTAGCATATTCTATAATATCACCTCAAAATGCGCAAATTATAAAATTAGTGAAATTTCCAGCAAAAAGTGTCGATAATATATTATAGGAGGTGAAATCATGATTACACCTATACCGATCTTTAATGTGCCCATCTATGATAATGGAAAAAAGGTTGGAGAATATGATTTATTGAATCAACAGTCTGTTCAAATTAAAAATAAAAATAATTCTCAGACACAAAATCAGCAGGCAGAACCCAACCAGGTTCAAAAAGCAAAGGCAGAAAGAAGCTGGTGGTGGCTTCTGCTCTTTGGTCCAATACCAAAACTTACTTCATGTTGAGATCTGATTACCATTAAACCACAATAACATATGAGGACCTATGAGTTCTACAATAAATCCCTCAAGAAAAATTTGGGGTTCAATTAAAAAGGCAACCGCCCGTGTTTGGAATAAGTTTCCGTTACCAGCTAAAATTGCATCGAGCGTCCTTCCTCTAGATCAATTATCTAAAACTGCAGCCACTCATTATCTGCCTAAAGGAAAGCAAATCTGTCTTATAGAGGACACTCTAAGTCTAAAATATGTTCTCAATGAAAAAGGAACCTGGGGATCTGATTTTCGACCCGATTTCCTAAAAGATATAATAAGCAGCAATTCCTTTGAGATTGGTCTCTCCACTATTTATTTGGGTATCATTACCTTGCTTTATTATAAAGCAAAAACTAAATTAGAAAAATTTTTTCTATCATTAGCATCTGCAGGATTAATGGGAAATTTAATTGATCGCTTTGTCAATTCCGGAGTGATAGATTTTATAAAGATCGGCCCCTGGCCGCCGGGCAACCTAGCAGATGGTTTCGGAATAGCCGGGTTAATGGGCTTTACATTATCTTATATTCTTAGAGACCCTAACCATAAAGTATAAAGCAAAATTTATCTGAGCTCCTTTTTGTTTATTTTTCCCTCACGACAAAAACTTTCTCTATATTTAGAAACAACCCCGCCGGTCCCGGTTCGGATAATCCTCCCACCCTTTCCCTCACCCCAGCGATGGCCTTGGGATACCAGAGAAAAATATAGGGTTGGTCTTCCGCGATGATCTTCCAGAGCCTGGCATAGATCTTTTTGCGCTTGCTTTTACCCATGGTCGTGCGCCCCTCTATCAATAATTTGTCCGCTTCTGGATTATTATATTTTATAAAATTGAAGCCTCTTGGATACTGGGAAGAATGCCAGATGGAGTAAGCATCCGGGTCCAATCCCAGCGACCAGCCGATGATCACCGTATCAAAATCCTTGGGATCCTTGGGAGCGTTGGTAATCTTCAGCAAAGCCGACCACTCCATTACCCGGACATTCACTTTAACCCCGACCTTTTTATACTGCTGCTGAAGAATAACCGCCGCCTTTTCGCGTTCTTTGTTTCCCTGATTGATCAGAATTGTAAACTCCAGATCCAGAGCTCCAGCTTCTTTTAAAAGCTGCCTTGCTTTCTCAGGATCATAAGAATGCTTTGGAACATCTTCTGAATAAGCCCAGGAAACCGGAGCTGAAGGGGCATAAGCCGGAGAAGCCAATCCTTTGAAGATCAATTTTACCAGCTGATCCTTATTGGTCGCATAGGCTAAAGCTTGCCTTACTTTTTTATCTTTAAACTTCGGACTGGCCAGATTTAATCCAAGATAAGTATAAAGTAAAGCATCATATTCAAAAACATTGATCCCTTCCATGGCCTTCATTCTTTTGTAATCCTTGGGTGGGATACCGGTCGTATCGATCTCCCCGGCTTCAAGCGCTACCAGCTGCGCGTTTGCGTCCGGAATGACCCTATAAATGATCTCAGCCAGTTTTGGTTTTCCAAGGTAGTAATTTGGATTGCGAACCACGCTAACATGATCGCCGGTCACCCATTCCTTAAAAATAAAGGGACCGGTCCCGATCGGATTGCGGTTAAATTCAGCAGTATTAATATCCTTCCCTTCTAAAATATGTTTGGGGATGATACTCATTCCAGAGCGGACTAAAAAGGGAGCAAAGGGCTTGGGAAGAACAGCCTGGACCGTATATCTGTTAAGGGCTTTAAATTCAATCGGCTTTCCATCAATAATATAGTCGCTACGACGCACAGAATTGACCTTTGGATTAAGGATTGAATTAAAAGTGAAGACCACGTCCTCAGCGGTACAGGGATGCCCGTCATGCCACTTCACATCCCTGCGCAGATAAAAGGTCCAAACTTTACCATCTCTGCTTATTTTCCAGGACTTTGCCAGATCCGGAATGACCTCCAACTTCTCGTTAATTTTGGTCATCCCGCTAAAGATCGTTCCCTCCACTGCAGAAGAGGCGGTATCAGTTGAGAGGATCGGATTAAGTATTGAAACTTCTCCCAACAAGGCAAAGATCAGTTTCCCATTCGGATCAGCCTGGGAGGGATGCGGAAGTTTTATAGGCTTTTCTTTATAGGAGGGAGGCCCAGCACACCCCATCAGAAAGATGAGTAAAACAGCAACTGCTCGAAGCATGCTGTAATTTTATCACATATTGGAGAGTTCTTGTATTTTTCTGCTTCCCGATCGGTTGTATCCGGTCAAAGTGTATTTCCCGCTGGTATCATCGTAGCTATAAATAACCTTGCCAGCCACATCCATATCCTTATATTCCTGGCCGGTAAAGGGATTCTTGGGAACCGAGGCCATATAGCCCCCTACCATGAGGTAATTATTGCAAAGGCTCTCCAAAGGCACATTATTATCAATCGGATAAGTTAGATTTTCCATCTCATAGCCCTCGATGGCCAACTGGACCGAGTGCATGACTGCCTTGACTGCCACTTCTTTAGCGCGATCC